>NZ_JANGEX010000003.1:0-234995 GCF_033792225.1 Microbacterium sp. LRZ72 | reverse complement strand
TCCCTGATCGGAAAGGCATTCTCTCTTTAACGCGCCGCAACCCTTCGCACACCTATCGGTGGATCCAGGCTCAACGACCGGGAGCGTCGCTCGCTCAACGACCGGGAGCGTCGCTCGCTCGACGACCGCGGTTGCGTTCGCTGGTTCACCGGGTGGCTGCGCTCGCGCGGCCACCCGGTGACCAGGTCAGCGGGTGACCGAGACGTTCAGCACGGCCGTGGTGCCGGCCTTGACCGCCTCGACCGCCTCACCGAGAAGCCGGTCGAGCTCCGAGCGGTCGTCGACGGCCGCGTGGAACATGTCGAACGGGGCTGCGAACGCCGAGAGCTCCGGCTGCGTCGACAGGTCGACGCCCAGGTGGTTGTCGGTCTGCACCGCCGAGCCCTCGGGATAGAAGCGCAGGTGATTCATCTTCATCGACAGGTACTTCTTGTTATTGAAGATGACGATCAGCAGCGGAAGCCCGAGGTCCTTGGCGGCCAGCAGCGACTGCACGATCGGGTTGTACAGGTACGCCCCGTCGCCGATGGTCAGGATGACGAGATCGTCCTTGACCGCGAGCTTCACGCCCAGCGCGACCGCGATGCCTTGACCGAGCCCGCCCTGCACGTAGAAGAACGAGTCGGGACGGTCCCAGCCCACGTGGCGCTGCACGACACGACCGTGCGTGATGGTCTCATCGACGATGACCGCCGACTCCTCCCGCACCACGTCGCGCAGCCGCGTGGCGAGCAGGACAGGATCGATACCGGATGCCGCCTCGGCCTTGGCCTCCATCGCGCCCGTCTTCGCCGCCCATTCGTCATGGAAGCCCTCGACGACGGAGCGGCGACGCTCTACCGTGGCAGCATCCGCGAGGCCGAGGGTGCTCTCGCGGAGCTGACCCAGCGTCTCGGGCAGCGAACCCTCGAGATAGTGGTCGGCGTTCAGCACCTGGTAGACGATGTGCGGACGCTGCGGCACCTCGTCGATGACCACCATCTTGGCCTTCGCGGGCCGACGGCTGGGCGGATAGAAGGGCGCCCGGCAGTTGACCAGCAGGATGAGGTCGGCCTCGTCGATGTGCGGGTCGAGCTCGGAGCCGAGGTGCATGACGCTGTCCTTGGACAGGTTCGCACACACCGCGGAGGCCGGTTCGATCACGCCGACGCCCAGCTCCTCGGCGAGGGCCGTCAGCGCCTCGTAACCGCCCTCTTCGCGACCCGCCGTCTCGGTGATGATCACCGGGCGCTCGGCCTCGGCGAGCAGGCGGGCGACGGCATCCACGTCTTCGGGGGCGCTCAGACGGCGCCCCTTCTGCACGATGGGCTTCGGGTCGACCGGCGGCTGCGTGGGCTCGAGCAGGATCTCGAGGGGCACGTTGAGGTAGACCGGGCCCGCCGAGGCGCGACCGGCCAGCTCGCCCGCGCGGGTGACCATCGTGTGCAGCGTGGAGACGCTGCCCACCATGTTCGACCACTTCGTGAACGGCTGCGCGACGTGGTGCGGCCCACCCACGATGGAGAGGTTGCGATACCACTGGCCACCGGGGTCTTGTCCGTCGCCGTCACCGTAGGTGATCGACTCGGACGAGGCCACGACCATTCCCACGCCCGCGAGCAGCGCGCCGTGGATCGCCGTGGCGCCCTGCAGCAGACCGGGGGCCGCGTGCAGCAGCACGGCCTGCACGCGACGGGTCACGAGACCGTAGCCCGTCGCCATGCCGACGGCGACCGTCTCGTGGGTGAGGTCGAAGTAGACGGGAGCGGGCGAGCCCTTCGCCTGGCGACGCGCGAGCGCCTCCCAGGCGGGGGCCCACTCCGACCCCGGCGACGAGAAGATGTACTCGACGCCGAGGTCGTTGAAGGCGGCGATCAGCAGTTCGCCGCCGTCATATGTTCCTGCCACGCTCACTGGTCCTGCGTCGTAGTGCCGCTCGTCGCCCCGGCCTTCTCCGGCTCGGGGATCGGCCAGTTCAAGCATTCGCTGATCCCTCGTCCCATGATCCACTCCAGCTCCTCGGGAGAGAAGGAGTAGTACTTCGTGAACTGCTCGATCGTGTCGGTCCACGTGAGCCCGTGGCCGAGCAGGCGCGTGATGTCGGTGCCGAAGAAGCAGCGCTCCGGACCCATCGCGTCGACCATCTGGCGCACGTACTTCTCGATGTTGAGGTTCGGGAAGCGCTCGGTGGAGTACCCGGGCAGTGCGGACACCTTGACGTAGATGTTGGGGTGCTTGTGCAGGTCGGCCGTCTCCTGCACCCAGTACCCGATCGCGTCGTCGACGCAGCGGGCCATGATGCCCATGTGGTCGATGATGATCTTGAGGTTGGGGTGCTTCTCGGCGATCTTGCCCAGCTCGGCCTTCCAGATCGGTGCGTGCACCATGGTCGGGATGCCGAGCTCTTCGGCGATCGGCCAGTACCAGTCGTTGGTGCCGTCGATCATCCAGTTGCGGTCCTGCGGACGGTGGAACGTCAGGCGGGTGCCCTTGATGTAGGGGTTGTCCTTGATGAAGTGGAGAAGCTTCTCGCCCTCCTCCTGATCGTTCTGCGGGATGCGGGCCATGATCCCGAAGCGGTCGGGGTACTGCTCCGACGCCTCGAGCGCATAGTCGATGCGGTCGCCCTCCCAGGAGGGCGGCAGGATGAGGGCGCGGTTGACGCCGGCCTCGTCCATGAGCGAGATGGCCTCTTCGGCGAGGAACGCCTCTTCGCGGTGTCCGTTCAGACGGATCCGCTCACGAGCCCCGGGCACCCAGGGGCGGTCGGGCGTCTCTTCTTTCCAGAGGTGGATTTGGGAGTCAACGATGAACAAGTTCGGTCTTCCTTCGGTCAGGACCTGCGGTCGGGCGTCGGCGTCCCTGCATCGGCTCCGCCGCCTGGGCTCGGTCGCTCCAGTACAAGCGACGCTAACCGCCGCGGCACCGCCCGATCCAGACGCACGATCGCATCTTTAGGTGAACCGATCGTGGGCGCGCACACCTCGGAGACGGTGGTTGGCTGGGCACATGACCGATCAGACCCCTTCGCGCGTCCGCCGCGCGCCGGCGGACGACGGGCGCTTCGCACGAGAGGGCGGCCGCCTGCGGTTCACGGCCCGCCATGCCACGGTCACCGCCGTCTCGCGGCCGGCCCCCGCACTCGTGCGCGTGACGTTCTCGGGCCCCGACTTCGCCGACTTCGAGAGCAACGGACCCACCGACCATGTGCGGCTGTTCTTCCCCGACCCGCTCACCGGCGAGCTCGTCGCACCCTCGCCGGTCGGCCCGGGCGAAGACGGGATCGTCCGCCCCGAGCAGCCCTCGATCGCGCGCGACTTCACGCCGCTGGCCCCGCGGCGCGGAGAGTCGGGCGAGGTCGAGGTGGACGTCGACTTCTTCGTGCACCCCGATCCCGGGCCCGCCTCGTCGTGGGGCGAGCACGCGCGCCGCGGCGACAGCCTCGTGATGGTGGGCCCGCGTGGCTCCAAGCGGGCCCCGCAGGACATCGACGGGCTCGTGCTCGTCGTCGACGAGACATCGCTGCCCGCCGCGGCGCGCTGGGTGGCCGAGGTACCGCCGGCGACGCGTATCGAGATCCTGGCGACCGTGAACGACCCGGGTGCGTGGGTCGCCGACTATCTGGCGGCCCAGACCGAGCAGCCGTTCGGGCTGCACCTGCTCGCGCCGGATGCCGATGGCTCGAACGCCGTCGAGGCGCTGCGCGCGCTCGACATCGGCGAGGGCACGTTCGTCTGGGCGGCGGGCGAGGCCGGCACACTCGTGCCGATCCGCCGCCACCTTCGGCGCGACCTCGCCCTGCCGCGTGGGCAGGCCCTCGTGAGCGGCTACTGGCGGCGAGGGACGACGGCGTTCGATCACCACTCCCCGGTCGATCCGGACGATCCGGACTGAACACCCGACTCGCCCGAGGGGCTGGTCTCGCTAGTTTCAGATGACTTACACTCGTCGAAGAACCGATTCGGCGCGCGGACGCGTCGATAACAGGCAAAGGAGCCGTCATGTCGTGGGATTTCGTGAGTCTGCAGCAGGGCATCGATGACGCGGGGTCGCCGATGCGACTGCTGTGGAAGCCCGACGCGGGGCCGTGGAAGCCCCCGGTCGTCGCGGACGAGTACGTCGGGTGGGCCGCGGAGCAGGAGGCCTGGCGATCGGGCGTGACTCTGGCCGACCTCTCGTATCACATGTCCGACACCTTCCTGCGGGGCCCCGGTGCGGCACAGCTGCTCAGCGACGTCAGCGCCAACAAGATGGACGTCTTCGAGATCGGGCAGGCCAAGCAGTTCGTTCCGGTCGCCGCGGACGGCAACATCATCACCGACGGGATCCTGCTGCGTGACGGAGCCGAGTCCTACGTGCTCTCGGGTGTCCCGGCGGCTCAGAACTGGGTCAAGTACCACGGCGAGCAGGGCGGCTACGACGTCGAGTTCGAGACGGACCCCGACCGCTCGTTCACACCGGGGGACCCGCGCCTGTTCCGCATGCAGGTGCAGGGACCGGCCGCGCTCGAGCTGATCGAGATCGCCTTCGGCGGGCCGATCCCCGAGACGAAGTTCTTCCACTCCACGCCGGTCTCACTCGCCGGCGCGGACTTCCGCGCGCTGCGCCACGGAATGGCCGGCCAGGCGGGCTACGAGTTCATCGGCGACTACGCGGACCACGATGCGGTCAAGTCCGCGCTGCTCGAGGCGGGGGCCTCCCTCGGCGTCGTGCACGTGGGTGCGCTGGCCTACGCGACCAACGGCATCGAGTCGGCCTGGATCCCCACCCCGACACCTGCCGTGTACACCTCGCCAGAGCTGGCGGACTATCGCCGCCATCTCGGCCTGTTCACCTACGAGGGCCAGAACCCCCTCTACGGGAGCTTCTACTCCGACGACGTCTCCGACTACTACACGAACCCCTGGGAGCTCGGCTACGGACGGTCGATCTCGCTGAACCACGACTTCATCGGCCGTGATGCGCTGAAAGCCGCGAAGGAGTCCACCGAGCGCACGAAAGTCACGCTCGAGGTGGATCCCGCCGACGCCGAGGTGATGTTCGGCTCCGCGCAGACGTACGGCAACAACTACGGTCGGCACCGCGTCGAGGCGAACGGTGCGCTGGTCGGGCTCACCTTCCAGACCGCGCGCATCGCCCCTCTCGGCACGGTCCTGGCGCTCGCCCTGGTGCGCTCCGACCAGTCGACTCCGGGCACCGAGGTGGAGATCGTCTGGGGAAACCACCCGGGCCATGGCACAGCGCCCGACGCCGACCTCGGCTTCGCCCGCATCCGCGCCACCGTGCGACCGGCGCCCTACAACGAGTACGCGCGCACGGCGTACCGCCGCGACTGAACCCGTCCGCCGCCCGCATCGCCCCGGCCCCACGCGTGTGGGCTAGGCTCCCCGCTGGGGCGAGGCGACAGGAGAAGGGGCCGGGGATGGCAGAGGCGTCGACGGAATCCGTCTGGATGGGGGGCCTGCCCTACCGGCTGTGGCGGGCCAACCAGGTCGTCACGCGCCACGTCGCGACCGCGATGGAGGATCTCGGGGTCACGGTGACGCAGCTCGGGATCACGATCCACATCGACGAGCTCGGCAACATGTCGGCGTCCGACCTCGCGCGCCTCTTCCGGCTCACCCCGCAGAGCGTGACGACCGCGCTGAATCGACTCGAGCAGCTGGGATGGGTGTCCCGGCTGCCGCATCCCTCACACGGCCGGGTGATCTGGTACGAGGTGACCGAGGCGGGCAGGGCCGCAGCGCACGAAGGGCGCCGGCGCATCACCGCTGTCAATGCCGAGGTCGACGCCCTGCTCTCGCCCGGCGACCACGACGTCTTCGTTCGAGGGCTCGGCGCCATCACGGCACAGCTCGACGGCGCGGAACTCCCGCAGACCGTCGCCCGCTAGAGCCGGGCGATCGTGTCGATGTCCTCCAGGAAGGCAGCGGCCGCCTCCTCCGAGACCGTCGCGCGGGTCGCGCGGAGTGCTGCGAGGTAGTCCGCGCTCCCGAGCTGATCGTCCGCGATGTTCTCCTCGCCGTTCCGCAGCGCCCGCGCCAGCGCCTCCTGCGACGCGCGACGCGCCGCATACTCGATGTCGGCGGGGGTGAGACCGGCACTTGCCGCGACCAGCGCATCGAAGTCCATCGCGGGTGCGGCGGAATCCGGGACGTAGCGCGCCCAGATGGCACGGCGCGCGAGCTCATCGGGGAGGCCGATCGGCAGCACGTAGTCGAAGCGCCCGTGTCGCAGGAAGGCGGCATCCAGCGACCGCACGAAGTTGGTCGCGCACACCAGCAGCCTGCCCTCGCTCTCGCGGAACTCGGCGACGGACTTCAGCAGCTCGTTCGTCACGCCCTGTGTGGGCGACGGCGGCTCCCCGCCCCGCCGGGAGGCGATCTCCTCGACCTCGTCGATGAAGACCACGGCGTGCTCGAGTTCCGCGATCGTGTCGAAGGTCGATCGCAGCGCGGCCGCCATCCCGCCCGTCGCGTCACCCAGCCGCGACGGGAACAGCTCGACGAACGGCCAGTCCAGGCGTGATGCCACCGCTCGCGCGAACGTCGTCTTGCCCGTTCCCGGCGGGCCGAAGAGCATCACGGCCCGCGGCGGCACGACGCCGAAGCGGTCGGCGATCTCGGGATTGCCCAGCGGGATGACGAGGCGTTCCTCGAGAAGGGCCTTCTCGTGCCGCATGCCCGCGACGTCCTCCCACAGGTGCCGGGGGAGCACTCTTCCCCCGACGGCTTTGAGCAGATCGATCTCGCGCCGCTGCACGGGCATCTTGCGCTCGAGGTAGCGCAGCCGGTTGCGCACCTCGAACCCGTTGGAGGTGAGCGCCGAGACGTTGTCGTCGTCGCCCGGCACGAGCACCGACAGCTTGCCCAGCCCGAGCGGAGCCATCCGGCGCTCGAGGGTGTCGAGCAGCGCAGCATCCGTCGCGTCGTCGAAGCTGGTTCCGAAGAAGACGATCCACCCCTGCGCGTGGGCGGCGCGGCCGATCGCCGCGCCGATGACCCGTTCGTCGCGCATCGCGACCACCGCGTGGTCGGCGTGGCACGAGGCGATCACCTCGGCGAGCGAGTAGACGGGCGATTCCTCCTGCGCATGCGCGGCCTGCCAGAGCCGCACGATGCCGTCGACGTCATCGTCGTGGAAGTCGCGGATGTGCGTGCGGCTCGCGTTGTTCGCCATTGACTCTTCTCCGTGCTCGAACCCCCGGCGGAAGGAGCCGCCGGGGGACGATGAGGGCCTACAGTACCGCGGCCCGGTACGCCGTGCGCGCGTACTCGTTGTAGGGCGAGGGCTGCACGGTCGCCCGGATGCGGGGGAATCCCAGGTCCGCATCGGGGGCGGTGCCGTGCCCGGGGTGCTCACCCCAGACGACCTCGACCTGCGTGCCGGGCGCCGCCGCCTCGAGATCGACCAGCGACAAGGCAAGCATGCGGTCGAGCGGTGCGATGGTGGCGGTCCAGAACGTCATGCCCACCAGCTCACCGCCCCGCTCGATGCGGTACCGACCGTACGAGTAGAAGTGGTCGAGGTCGGCACCGAACACCCGTGCCACGTCGTCCGCGTCGAACTCGAGCGTGACCCGCGTGCGCCGCACCTCGTCGCGCGCAGCCTCCAGCGCGTCGCGCCCGATGAAGTCGTGGTTGAACGAGACCGACCGGCCGTAGCCCAGCTCCCAGGGCGAGATGTAGAAGTCGGCGATGTCATCGGAGTAGAAGCTGCCGTTGAGGGGCTTCTTGCCCTCGTACGAGAAGGCGGACAGGCTGCGTCGGTAGTCCTCCAGCCGCGGATCGTTGTAGATCGCCGGGGTCGGGGTCGGGATCCACCCGCTCTCGACGCCGTTGGTGAAGTACGCCTTGCCCCCCACGTGGGTGAGCCCGAGTGGCTCGCCGGCGGCCATCAGGGCGTCCTTCACGGCGTCGTAGTCGGCGTAGTCGCCGATGAACTCGTAGCCGGCCTGTCCGGCCATCCCGTGGCGCAGAGCCCGCACCGACCGGCCGTTGAGGGTGGCGATGTGGGAGTGGAAGAACTTCGTCTCGGGCAGCGGACCGCCGAATGCGCGCGCCACGAGGTCGAGCGCGAGGGGTCCCTGGATCTGGAAGCGGAAGAGGCTCGGGGCGCCCTCCTTGCGCACGGAGGAGTCGGCGTTCGTGTCGTACTCGACGTCGTAGCCGCCCTTGTCGGCGTGGTACTTCACCCAGCTCTGCGACGCGGGCACACCCGTCAGCGTGTACCGCTGCTCGGCCTCGCGCAGCAGGATCCCGTCGACGATGATGTTGCCGTCGTGCGCCACGGGCACGAACTGCTTCGCCTGTCCGACGGCGAACGATGCGTAGTTGTTGGCGCTGACGTCACTGAGCAGGCGGGTGGCGTCGGGCCCCTCGATGACGGTGTCCGACATGTGGAAGGACAGGTCCGAGATGGCGACCGTCGAGCGCCATGCCTCCTGCTCCGCCGCCCATCCGGCGTACTCCTGCTCCACGACCGGAACCCGCCACGGCTCCGCCCCCGGCTTCCAGAGCAGCTGCATCGGCGAGCCGGCGCGGTCGATCGCGTCCTGCAGGGTGGGTGCGCCATTCGGTGCGTTCATTGTTCGTTCTCCTCCTCGAGATGTGTCCGGGCGGTTCAGGACGCCCGGAAGTCCTTGTTCCACTGCGACGTGGCCGTCGGCACGCAGGTCGTGGGCGCGACGTCAGAAGACGACGGTCTCGCGGCCGTTGCGGATGACGCGGTCCTGGCAGTGCCAGGAGACCGCGCGGGTGAGGACGGCGCGTTCGACGTCGGCACCGCGGCGCTGCAGGTCGGCGGCGCTGTCGGCGTGGGTGACGCGCACGACGTCCTGCTCGATGATGGGTCCCTCGTCGAGGTCCTCGGTCACATAGTGCGCGGTGGCACCGATCAGCTTGACGCCGCGTTCCTTGGCCTTGCGATACGGACCCGCCCCGATGAAGGCGGGCAGGAACGAGTGGTGGATGTTGATCACCGGCACGCCGACGTTCGCGAGGAAGTCCGACGAGAGGATCTGCATGTAGCGCGCGAGCACGACCAGGTCGACGTTTCCTGCCAGCAGCTCGACGATGCGGGCCTCGGCCGCCGCCTTGTCGGGCCCCTGTGACGGCACGTGCAGGAACGGGATGCCGAAGGTGCGCACATCCTCGGCCACGCTCGTGTGGTTGGAGATCACCATCGGGACGGTCATCGGGATCTCGCCGCGCCGCTGGCGCCACAGCAGGTCGAGCAGGCAGTGGTCCGACGTGGACGCGAGGATGGCCACCCGCTTCGGCACCGAGCGGTCCGCGATGCTCCAATCCAGGCCGAGTCCTCTGCCGAGTCCCTCTTCGAGAGAGGCCTCGAGGTGCGGCCGGACAGCGGGGAAGTCATCGACGTGGAAGACCGTGCGCTGGAAGAAGCGACCGCCGAGCGGGTCGTCCGTGTGCTGGTCGAGCGAGACGATGTTCGCCCCGTTCTCGGCGAGCGCGCTCGAGATCGCCCGTACGATCCCGGGACGGTCCTCTCCCTGGACGAGCAGGATGCCCTCGTCCGCCGGCAGGTGCAGGCCGACGTTGGGCGTGCGTGGTGCCACGATCGTCATCGTTCGCGCTCCTTTGAGTATCAGATGCCTGGAACTCTAGACGGTGGGGCCTGCCGCGGGTAGGCGTTGAGGCTGCGAGTGCTGCCACCTTCGGATGCACGATCCGCGAAGAGCGGGGCGGCCGTCCGCCGACGGGCCGTCCCGCTCTGTATCCCGGCGCTACTTGTGACCTGAGCCCTGCGTGCTCTCGGAGAACGGCCGCGCGATGACGGTCGCCTTGATCTTCGTCTGCGTGTGCCGCTCCACGGCCGGGTTGTTCGACCCGCCGTTGGGCTCACCCCAGACCAGCTCGACCTCGTCGCCGATCTGCGCACCATCGCTCAGCATCCCGAGCGAGAACCATCCGCGCACGTTCGCGGTGTAGACCGAGAGCGACGCGATGCCGACGAGCTCGCCGTCCTTCTCGATGCGATCGAACTGCGACGCCGTGTAGAAGGCGGCGGGCATCTCGATGTACTTGTAGCGCTCGTCGCCCTCGTTGTACATGCTCGCGAACACCTTGGCGACGTCGTCGCGATCCCACTTGATCCAGCCCTTGCGGCGATGGGTCTCGCCCTCGCGGCGCTCGAGCGCCTCACGCCCGATGAAGTCGTGGTCGAACTTCGTGATGTGCGTGTAGCCGAGGTCCCACGGCGTGACGTAGTAGTCCTCGATCCGGTCCGAGACGAAGCTGCCGCCGAACGCGAGGTGCCCCTCGAACGCGCGGGCGTCGAGCCACTCGCGATACGGCTTCATCTCGTCCTGGCTGTAGATGGCGGGCAGCGTGTTCGCGATCCAGCCGGACTCGGCGGCGACGGAGGCGTAGGCGCGGCCCCCGACCTGCGTGATGCCGTGTTCGGCGCCAGCTTCGAGCAGGGTCGCGCGAACGCCCTCGAGGTCCTCGTAGGGACCGAAGAACTCCAGGCCCGGGAAGCCGGACATGCGGTGGTTCAGCGCCGTGACCTCGTACTCGCCGACGTTGAACGTGCCCATGTGGAAGAACGTGATCTCGGGCAGCGGGCCGCCGTTGACCTTCTCGAAGATCTCGCCGGCGGTGGGGCCCTGCAGCTGCAGGCGGTAGAACTCGCGCTGCTTGTCGCTCTGAACCGAGCGCTCGTCGCGAGAGTACTCGACGTCGTAGTAACCGGTCGCGGCGTGGTACTGCACCCAGTTCAGTGCCGGCGGGCGCCCGACGATGCGCACGTGGTTCTCGGCGAGGCAGAACAGGATCGCGTCGCCGATCATGTTGCCGTCGTGTCCGACCGCGATGAGCTGCTTCGCCTTCATCGGCCCGAAACCCTTGAAGCTGTTGGCTCCGAGGTCCTGGAGAAGCTTGTACGTGTCGGGGCCCTTCACGGTCAGGTCGACCATGTGGAGCGAGAGGTCCATGAGAGCCGCGCTCTTGCGCCACGACTCCTGCTCGTCGCGCCAGTTGGTGAACTCCGGCTTGACCGGGAACTGGTATGCACCGGAGCCGCCGCTCCGCAGCATGGCCAGAGGGCCGCCCTTGCGGGTGATCTCTTCTTCGAGAGACGCCATGTGTCGTTCCTTTCGTCGAGGCCCGCGTCGGTGCGGCGCCAATGTGACAGGCTCCGATAAGTGTTACAGGTGTCTACAACATATGTCTACTCCTGATATATTCGGCGTATGCAGCCGACGGAGCGGGACGAGAGGGGCGGACCACCCCCGGAGGAGTGGGAGCACGCACTCCCCTTCGTGCTCTGGCGCGCGCAGCACGCCGTGCACCGACGGGTCCAGGACGCCCTGGACCCCATGGACCTCACCGTCACCCAGATCGCCCTCGCCGTTCACCTCGAAGAGCTGGGCCATCTCTCGGCGTCAGACCTGGCGCGGCGGTTCCGCCTCGCACCCCAGAGCGTCACCACCGCGCTTCGCCAGCTGGAGGATCGCGGCTGGCTCGCGCGCCGGCCCCACCCCGTGCACCGCAAGGTCATCTGGTACGAGCTGACCGATGAGGGCCGGGCGCGCGTGGCCGAGGGCCGCGCCCGCATGGCCGAGGTCTCCCGCGCCCTGACGGCCCTCGTCGGGCCCGTCACCGTGAACGGCCTGATCGGCGGCCTGCAGGAACTGATCGACAACGTGGAACCCGAGGGGCCGGTCGAGCCGATGTGGTCCGTGCCCACCTCCTCCCGCACGACGACCGCACCGACCGGCACCGCGCCGGGGCCTCCGCGATAATGGTCGGGTGAGCTCCTCCCCTGATCTGGCCGGCTGGCGGCACGTCTACTCCGGCAAGGTGCGCGACCTGTACGTGCCCGACGACGCCGGTGCCGCGCCCGAGCGGATGCTGGTGGTCGCCTCCGATCGCGTGAGCGCATTCGATCACGTGCTCTCCCCCGGCATCCCGGGCAAGGGCGAGCTTCTGACCACGCTGAGCCTGTGGTGGTTCGACCAGCTCGCCGGCGGCGACGGCGGCCCCGGCATCCCGAACCACCTCGTCGCGGCTGCCCGCCCGGACACAGCTTCCGGAGAGCCCCACACGCTCGTCCCGGATGCGGTCGCCGGACGCGCCATGGTCGTCCGCTCGCTCGAGATGGCACCGGTCGAGTGCGTCGTGCGCGGGTACCTGACCGGGTCCGGCTGGGCGGAGTACCGGGCGCAGGGCACGGTCTGCGGCATCCGGCTGCCCGAGGGCCTCGCCAACGGAGACCGGCTGCCCGAGCCGATCTACACGCCCGCCCACAAAGCGCCGCTGGGCGAGCACGACGAGAACGTCACCTTCGAGCGCACGGTCGAACTGGTCGGCGCCGAGCTCGCCACGAGCCTGCGGGACGTGTCGCTGGAGATCTACCGGCGGGCTGCGGCGCTCGCCGAATCGCGGGGCCTCATCCTGGCCGACACCAAGTTCGAATTCGGCGTCGATGACGCCGGCGTGCTGCGCCTGGCCGACGAGGTGCTCACCAGCGACTCCTCGCGGTATTGGGATGCGCACGCCTGGCGAACGGGCGGCGACCCCGAGGCGCGGATGGCGAGCTTCGACAAGCAGATCGTGCGCGACTGGCTGGCGGCCAACTGGGACCGCACGGGTGATCCCCCGGCGCTGCCGCACGACGTGATCGACCGCACGACGGCCCGCTACCGCGAGCTGCTCACCCGCCTGACCGGCGGCTGACGCTCACCGCCCTCAGGTCGTCTCGCGCACCACGAGCTCGGTCGGCAGGATGTGGGCGCGCGCGGCGGGCGGGTCGCCGGCGAGCACCCGCAGCAGCAGAGACGCCATCGCCTCGCCCATCTGCTCCAGGGGCTGGCGCACCGTCGACAGCTGCGGCTCGCGATCGGTCGCGACCGGCGAGTCGTCGTAGCCGATCACCGCGACATCGTGGGGCACACGGAGGCCGGCGGCGGTGAGAACGCGCATCGCGCTGCGCGCCATCATGTCGCTCGCGACGAAGACCGCGTCGATGCCGGGGTCGCGCTCGAGCACGCGCCGCATCGCGATCTCGGCCGTCTCGGTCTTGAACCCGCCGTCCTCGCTCGGCCCCTCGGGCAGCCCCGCCGCGGCGAGCGCCTGCCGCCAGCCCTCGAGCCGGTCCACGCCCGCCGGCATCGACAACGGACCGGTGATCAGCGCGATGCGCCGCCGCCCGCGGTCGATCAGGTGCTGGGTGGCCACGCGCGCGCCCGCCACGTTGTCGACATCGACGAAATGGTGGCTGTCGCTCCACTGGGCGGGACGGCCGCCGAAGACGAGGGGCACGGCGGCGCCGATGCGATCGATGAACCGGTCCTCGGCATGGTGCGAGGCGACGAGCGCACCGTCGATCGCGCCGCCGCTGGCGAAGGCTGCGGTCTTGTCGCCCGGGTCGTCCGAGGCGAGGATGAGGTTCAGCACGTAGTCGCTCGCGGCCACGCGGCGGCTGATCCCCGTGACGATGCCCGCGAAGTAGGGATCGCCGAAGAACTGCGACGGGTCCTCGGGCACCACGAGCGCGATGGCGTGCGTCTGCCGGCTGGCGAGCGAGCGGGCGGCGCGATTGGGCACGTACGCCAACTCGTCGATCGCGCGCTGCACGGCGGCGAGCGCGTCGGCGCTGACGGCGCTCGAGCCGTTGACGACCCGCGAGACGGTCGACCGCGAGACGCCGGCGCTCGCCGCCACCTGTTCGATCGTCGCCGGGGGGCGCGGCGTCTCAAGGGTCATGGCTACTCGCTCAGGTCAGCGGGATGCTGCGGGCACATCGATCGCCCGCGCGGCGATGATGCGACCATACTCCAGCCCGCTGTCCTTCACGATCCGCTGCTGTGTCTCGTAGTCGACCCGCACGATGCCGAACCGCTTGGCGTAGCCCCACGCCCACTCGAAGTTGTCCATCAGCGACCAGTAGAAGTAGCCGCGCACGTCGACCCCCGCCTCGATCGCGTCGAGGACCGCGGCCAGATGGGCGCGGACGAACTCCCGCCGCTCGTCGTCGTGCACACGCGCCTGCGCGCCGACCCCCGTCACGACGTCGTCGTAGGCGGCACCGTTCTCGGTGACGTACAGCGTCGTGCCGGCCGGTCCCGCGTACTCGCGCCAGACCCGTTCGAGCAGGCGGGTGAGGCCGGTGGGCTGCACCTCCCAGTTCATGACGGTGCGCGCCAACCCGCGCTCGTGCCAGAAGATGCCCTCGTGCGAGGGGAAGGGCGAGCGCCCCGGCCGGTCGGTGGGCGCATCGCCGGGCTGCGGAGGGTGGGCGGGAGCGGAACCGCCCACGTACTCCCCGTGGTAGTAGTTCACGCCGAGGGAGTCGATCGGCGCCGCGATGACGTCGAGGTCGCCGGGCTCGATCGCGGCCTCGAGCGCCGCGACCGCGGAGGCGTCGATGGCCCGGATGTCGTCGACGATGTCATCGGGGTACGCGCCGCGGAAGACGGGGTCGAGGAACCAGCGGTTGAACTGGCCGTCGACGCGGCGAGCCGCGTCGACGTCGCGCGCCTCGGAGGGGTCGACGGCGTCGGCGACCGTCAGGTTGAGGGTGATGCCGAGCTCGAGGCCGGCATCCCGCGCCCGCAGCTCGCGCACGACCTGTCCGTGTGCGAGCAGCAGGTGGTGGGCGGCGAGCAGCCCGTCGGTGACGCTGTAGCGCCCGGGGGCGTGCAACCCGGCCGTGTAGCTCAGGAACGACGAGCACCACGGCTCGTTCAGGGTGGTCCACACCTGCACGCGGTCGCCGAGCGCGTCGTGCACCGACATCGCGTACTCGGTGAAGGCTTCTGCGGTGTCCCGCGCGGTCCAGCCGCCCCGGTCCTCGAGCGCCTGGGGCATGTCCCAGTGGTACAGCGTGAGCCACGGCTGGATGCCGGCATCCGTCAGTTCGTCGACGAGCCGCCGATAGAAGTCCAGGCCACGCTGGTTGACGGGCCCGCCGTCGGGCCGCACACGGGACCATGAGGTCGAGAACCGGTACGTCTGCAGTCCGAGCCTCTTCATCAGGGCCACGTCGTCGCGGTAGCGGTGGTAGTGGTCGCAGGCCACGTCGCCGTTGTCGCCGTTGATCACGGCGCCCGGCACACGGGAGAAGGTGTCCCAGATGGATGCCGTGCGCCCGTCCTCGAAGGCGGCGCCCTCGATCTGGAACGCGGCGGTGGCCGCCCCGAAGAGGAAGTCGGGCGGAAAGCTGCGGGGGGCGCTCGCGGCCATGCGAACGGTCCTTCCTTCTCGGTGATCGACGCGCTCGTCGATCGGGTGCGGAGAGCCGGCGATCGGTGCGCTCACCCCTTCACCGCACCTTGCATGATTCCACTGACCAGCTGCTTTCCGGCGAAGACGAAGAGGATCAGCAGCGGCACGGTCGACAGCAGCACGCCCGCGAGCACGATCGAGTAGTCGACGAAGTAGTTGGACTGCAGCAGCGACAGCGCCACCGGCAGTGTCGGGTCCTGCCTGTCGAGCACGATGAAGGGCCAGAAGAAGTTGTTCCAGGCCGTGACGAACGTGAACAGACCGAGCATGGCGGCCGCCGGGCGGGCGGCGACCAGCCCCACTGTCAGGAACGTCCGGAACATCGAGGCCCCGTCCACCCGCGCGGCCTCGATGAGCTCGTCCGGAACGGATTGGGTCAGGTACTGCGTCATCCAGAACACCCCGAACGCCGTTGTCAGCGAGGGCACGATGATCGCGCCGATGGTGCCCGTCCAGCCGAGATCGCTGAAGAGAATGTACAGCGGCACGACGCCCAGCTGCATCGGCACCGCCATCGTCGCGATGACGAAGATCAGCAGCGGCCGGCTGCCGCGGAAGCGCAGCTTGGCGAACGCCCAGCCGGCGATCGTCGAGAAGGTGACGACGGATGCCGCGATCAGAGCGGAACTGTAGATCGAGTTCCAGAGCGCTTTCCAGAAGTTCACCGCCGGATCGTTCACGACCTGGGCGGCGTTGTCGAAGAAGTTGCCCCCGGGGATCCACGACATGGCGGGGTCGCGGATCGTGGTCGCGTCACCGGATCCGATCAGGAACGACCAATAGAAGGGGAAGACGGAGGCGATGAGCACGACACCCAGGGCGATGTAGGTCCAGATGCCGGGCCGGCGACCGCGGATGCGGATCGTTCGGGCGCCGCGGCGCCGGGCCCGTGCGTTCGGGATGTTCTCTTCGGCCACGGCCAGTGGCGGGGTTCCGAGCGAGGTCATGCGGACTCCTTCCGGCGGCGGCGCGCGGCCCGTGCGGCGGTGCGGGAGATCGCACCGCGACGGCCGTCGTCGCGCACGAGCCGACGGGTGACGAGCAGGTTGATCAGACCGATCACGAGGATGATGAGGAAGAGGATCCACGCCAGGGCGGCGGCGCGGCCGAAGTTCCACTGCCCCCAGCCGATGTCGTAGAGGTAGAGCGTGATCGTCAGCCACTGCTGCGCCGCTCCCCCGCGGCCGAACTGGTCGTACATGCGGGGTTCGTCGAAGATCTGGAGGCCGCCGATGGTCGCGGTGATGATCACGAAGATCAGCGTCGGCTTGAGCGAGGGCAGCGTGATCGAGGTGAACTGGCGGAACGCCCCGGCGCCGTCGACGGTCGCCGCCTCGTAGTACTCGCGGTTCACGGCCTGCATCGCCGCGAGCAGGATGAGCGTGTTGTACCCGGTCCACCGGAAGTTGACCATCGTCGCGATGGCGATGTGGCTCCAGAACGGATCGGTGTGCCACGGGATGGGTCCGATTCCCACGTTCCCGAGAAGCGTGTTGACGAGACCGAAGCGGTCGGCGAAGAGGTTCGAGAAGATCAGCGCCACGGCGACCGGAGCCACGACGTAGGGCAGCAGCACGCCCATGCGCCAGAAGGTCTTGGCGCGGATGTTGCGGTCGAGCAGCGCCGCGATCGCGACGGCCGCCACGAGCTGCGGCACCGACGACAGCAGGAAGATGCTGAAGGTATTGCGCAGCGCCGTCCAGAAGTGGGGCTGCTGCAGGATCCAGATGTACTGGTCGAACCCGACGAAGGTCCCCTCGCCGCGCACCAGGTCCCACTCCTGGAACGAGATGACGGCGGTGAACGCGATCGGGAACAGTCCCGTGATCGCGAACAGCAGGAAGAACGGCGAGATGTACAGGTAGGGCGAGAGCTTGAGGTCCCACTTGCTCAGCCGCTGACTGAACGAGAGCACCCGCGGCGAACGCGGCGGGGGCGGGGCCTGCTCGGGGGCGCGCGGCGGGGCGGCGATGGCGGTCACGGCGGGGTCCTTGTCGACGAGGGCGAGTCGGGGCGGGCCCGGGGGCGGATGCTGCGGCATCCGCCCCCGGGGACCGTCGGTCTCAGAAGGCCGATACCTCGGTCACCCAGGTGTCCCAGGACTCCTCGGGCGATTCGAGACCGTCGAACGTGCGCGTGACGGCGTTCTGCAGGGCGTCGTGGAACTGGAAGTACTTCGGTCCCTTGTAAGGCGAGACGGTCACGGCCTCGGCGCGCTCGACGCCGATCTCGCCGGTCGGCGCGTCGTTGAAGTACGGGTTCGTGAAGCCGGTCAGCTCGGGGTCCTCATAGGCCTCGACCTGGCTGGGGAACGTGCCGGCGTTCGCGAACGCCTTGACCTGCTGCTCGGGCGCCGTCAGCCATGCCGCCAGCTCTTGCGCGGCCTCGACGTTGGCCCCGTTCGCGGGCACCGTGAGGTACGAACCTCCCCAGTTGCCGCCGCCACCGGGGAACACGTCCGCGATGTCCCAGCCCTCGACGTCGGGGGCCTCTCCCGAGATGATGCCGTGCATCCACCCGGGGCAGAGCATCGCCGCGAACTCGCCGTTGGCCATCGAGGCGTACCAGTCATCGCTCCACTGGCCCGGGAAGGCGGCGATCGGGATCGCCTTCTCGACGACGGTGTCGTATGCCTCGCGGATCTCGGGGTTCTCGGTGGCGATGATCGCGCCGTCGGGCTCCTCGTACGTGTACTCGATCTGGTTCACGATGCCCTGCAGCACGGAGTTGGCCGAGTCGATGAAGGGCTTGCCGGTCTCATCGACGTACTGCGCGCCCACGTCGAAGAACGTGTCCCAGTCCCCGGTGAACAGCTCGGCCACGGCCTCGCGGTCGCTCGGCAGCCCGGCGGCCTCGAACAGGTCCGAGCGGTAGCAGATGGCCTGCGGACCGATGTCGGTGCCGTACGCGACGAGATTGCCCTCGGCATCCGTCGCGGCCGCCTCCTTCCAGTCGAGCCAGCGGCCCTCGAGGTCGTCCTGCACCGGAGCGAGCAGGTCGGAGTACTGCATCATCTCGGCGAACCAGTCGATCTCGACGGCTTCGATGTCGGCGAGGCCGGTCTTGCCGAGCTTCTGGAAGTAGTTGGCGCGGGCGTCGTTCGAGGTCGCCGCGCGATTGTGGACGATCTCGACGCCGGGGTTGGCGTCCATGTACTCCTGGAGGAGCTCGTCGGTGTAGCCGAAATCGTTGAAGGTGGCGACGGTGAGGGTCGTGGTGCCGTCGTCGTCACCGGCGTCGGCACCATCCGATCCCCCGCCGGCGCATCCGGCGAGGACGAGGGCCGCGGACGTCGCGGTGGCTCCCGCGAGCATGAGGCGCCGCTGTGCGCGTGTGATCACTGTTCACTCCTTTGTGTGATGGAGGCCGCACGCTCCGGGCAACTGCGCGTGGGAGCGCTCTCACGACCTGATGCAGGACTTTATGGGAGCGCTCTCACAGTGTCAAGGCTTTTCGCTCAGTCAGTCCGGATAGACTTTGCGCGATCCCCCGCCCGCGACATCCGGAGCCTCGCCATGCCCACCATCGTCGTCGACGTCATGCCCAAGGCCGAGCTGCTCGATCCGCAGGGAAAAGCCGTGACCGGGGCACTGGCGCGACTGGGTGTCGAGCAGTTCAGCGCGGTGCGGATCGGCAAGCGGTTCGAGCTCACGGTCGAGGGCCAGGTCACCGACGAGGTGCTGGCGTCGGCGCGCCAGGTGGCCGCCGACATCCTGTCGAACGGGGTCATCGAAGACGTCGTCGACATCGAGGTGGTCGAATGAGCGTCCGCGTCGGCGTCATCACGTTCCCCGGGTCGCTCGACGACGTCGACGCGCGCCGGGCCGTGCGGTTGGCGGGGGCCGAGCCCGTCGCCCTCTGGCACGGCGATCACGATCTGCAGGGGGTCGACGCGATCGTTCTGCCGGGGGGCTTCAGTTACGGCGACTACCTGCGCGCCGGCGCGATCGCCGCGCACGCGCCCATCATGTCCGAGGTCGCCGACGCCGCCGGCAAGGGGATGCCGGTGCTCGGCATCTGCAACGGATTCCAGATGCTCGTCGAAGCCCACCTGCTGCCGGGGGGCCTGATTCGCAACGAGCACCAGCACTTCATCCGCCGCGATCAGCGGCTGCGTGTCGAGAACGCCGACACCGCGTGGACGAACGGCTTCGACAGCGGCGCGGAGATCCTGATCCCGCTCAAGAACGGCGACGGCGGCTACATCGCCGACGATGCCACCCTCGACCGCATCGAGGGCGAGGGACTCGTGGCGTTCCGCTACCTGGACGTCAATCCGAACGGCTCGCTGCGCGACATCGCGGGACTGACCAACGAGCGCGGCAACGTCGTCGGCCTCATGCCGCATCCCGAGCACGCCGTCGAACCCGGCTTCGGTCCCGACACCCGCGCGGCGATGCGCTCGGGTGAGGATGGCCGCGTCTTCTTCGAGAGCGTCGTGTCGGCACTCGTCGCCGCGGCCTGACCCCTCAGACCGTTCCCGCGGGCGGCCACACCCCGATGATGACCCCCATCACCACGAGGGTGATGAGCTCGTGGGCGATGTTCAGAACGGTCAACGACGTCGGCCTGCCCTCGAACGCGTCGTGCGTGATGAAGCGCGCCGCCGTGAAGCCGGCCCACAGCAGCACCGCGGTCACGAGGGCGGCGACGAGGTAGGACCCGCCGTAGAAGTGCCACGCGATGGTGGCGGCGCCGGCCAGTACCCATGCGGTGACGGATCGTAGCGCGGCCCCAGCTGCCGGCAGGGGACGTCGGAGTCCGGGCGGCGGTAACGTCGAAGGCGTGTCCCCCGGATCCCTCGTCGTCTCCGTGCCCTCCGCCGATCTCGCCGACGACCTCGCGCCGCTGCGCGAGGGAGTGGATGTCGTCGTCTGGGACATGACGGGGCCCGCTCCTCGCCCCCGTCTGGACCTCGTGGTGCCGCCCTACATGAGTCAGGGCCAGACCCTGCCGCGTCTCGCCGACGTGCAGACGCGGCTGGTGCAAGGCCAGTCCATCGGGTACGAGGGCATCGCCGAGCTGCTCCCGCCCGGGCACGTCTTCGCGAACGCGACGAGCGTGCATGAGACGTCGACCGCCGAGCTGGCACTGGCGCTCGTGCTCGCCAGTCAGCGCCGCATCCCCGACCTCGTGCGTGCGCAGCAGGGCGAGCACTGGACGAGCGCTTTCACCGAGAGCCTCGCCGACCGCCGCGTGCTGCTGCTCGGCTACGGCGGCGTGGGCAAGGCCGTCGCCGCGCGCCTCGCGCCCTTCGAGGTCGTTCTGGTCCCGGTCGCCCGCAGCGCTCGAGACGAGGACGGCGTACAGGTGCACGCGATCGACGAGCTGCCGGAGCTGCTGCGGGACGCCGACATCCTGATCCTGACGCTGCCCGGGGGTGACGAGACCCGCCGCATCATCGACGACGCCGCGCTGTCTGCCCTGCCCGACGGCGCCCTCGTCGTCAACGTCGGGCGAGGGGCGCTGATCGACACCGACGCGCTCGTGGACCACGCCGGGCGCGGCCGCATCCGCGCCGCTCTGGATGTGACCGACCCCGAACCGCTGCCCCCCGGGCACCCGCTCTGGACGATGCCGCAGGTGCTGATCTCGCCGCACATCGGCGGTGCGTCGACCGCCATGCGACCACGACTGGCGCGTCTGATCCGGTCGCAGATCTCGCGGCTGCAGCGAGGCGAAGCGCCTGTCAACGTCGTGGTCCGCACCTGACACACCCGGGCGTTGCGCGCCTCGCACGTTGAGCGAGCGCAGCCCGGGCGTTGAGCGAGCGCAGCGAGCCGAAACGCCGGCCCTGCCCCAGCGCCGCCCTCACCGTCCCGTCGCTCAGCGACCCGGGCGACGGACGTCGATATCGTCCCCCGCCCACAGGTCGCCGCACTCGATCTGCCGCGCGCCGTGCGCCGAGAGGTAGTCACGCGCCCCGCGATCGCCCTCGAGCACGCGCACCAGCGCATCGACGTGGCTGCGCCCGACGATCACAGGGTGACCCGGGCGCCCGCGGTACACCGCCTGGGCCAGGGCCGTCTCACCCGCGTCACGCACCGCCTCCCGCACCCGCGTCACCGCGGCCGCGGGAGCGTCAGGTGTGTCGACGGGGGTGATGACCAGCAGATCGGCCCCGGTGCGCGCGAAGGCAGACAGGCCGGCCCGCAGCGACGCGGCGAGCCCGGACCGCCAGCGCGGCACGCGCACGACGCGAACGCCGTCGGAGACCGGCAGCAGCCGGGCCGCGGCATCCGCCTCGGCGCCCAGCGCCACGAGCACCGGATCGGCGCCCGCCGCGCCGAGCATCTCGACCGCGTGCGAGAGCCAGGGCCTGCCGGCGTCGTCGCGCGCGAGGGCCTTCGGGCCACCGAAGCGGGTGCCGGCGCCCGCCGCGAGCACCAGCCCGCAGCACGAGGGTGCGGACTCGGACATGATGCGCTCAGCGTAGCGCGGGCGAAACACGGCGCGGCTACCGTGTTGTCATGCTCGAGCTGGCCCACGATCTGCTGCCGCGACTGGCGCGTGGAGAGCGCGCCGTGGTGGTGACCGTGACCGGCGTGCATCGGAGCGCCCCGCGCGGGCCGGGGGCGTCGATGGTGCTGTGGGCGGGCGGAGACATCGTCGGGTCCATCTCGGGGGGCTGCGTCGAATCGGACGCGATCGCGCTCGCCGGCGCGGTGCTGGCCGAGGGCCGCGCACGCGTGGCCTCGTTCGGCTTCGGCGACGACGTGGGACGGGCCGCGGGACTCGCCTGCGGAGGCACTGTCGACGTGATCGCGTACGAGGTGCGCGGCGATGATCCGGCGACCGTCGACGCCCTCACCGAGGCAGCCGCAGACCGGCGCGTGGCGGTGGCGCTCGAGCTGTCCGCGCCCGCGCCCGGACGCGTCCACTCTCTCGACGGCGCACGCGCCGGCGTCGGCGCTGCCGCCGCATCAGCGATCGACGCCCTCGCCGTGCTCGGCGAGACGCGCCGGGTGGATGCCGATGGTCGATCGCTCCTCGTGCTCACCCATGCTCCCCGCGCCCGCCTGATCCTGCTCGGCGCCAGCGAGCACGCGGCCGTGCTGTGCCGAGTGGGTGCGGCGGCGGGGTTCGCGGTGACCGTGTGCGATCCGTGGCCTCTGCTGCTGACCCCCGAGCGCTTCCCCGCCGCCGCGTCGCTCGTCGTCGCCGAGCCCGCCGCGTACCTCGCCGCGCAGGCCGGCGATCCCGACGCGACCGACGCGCGGACAGCCGTATGCGTCCTGACGCACGATGAGCGGCTCGACATTCCCGCCATCCATGCCGCTCTCGGCATGAACGTCGGATTCGTCGGTGCTCTCGGGGCGCGCCGCACGGTGGAGCACCGGGCACGGCTGCTCCTCGAGCGGGGCGTGCAGCCGCAGGACCTCGCCAGACTGCATTCCCCCCTGGGCCTGGATCTGGGCGGAGCCTCGCCCGAGCACACGGCCGTCTCGGCACTCGCCGAGATCATCGCGGCGCGCCACGGCGCGAGCGCGCGGCCTCTGCGCGAGACCCGCGGACCCCTGCATCCGAGCGTGTTACGCTCACCGCACTGCGTGTCCTAACACCATGACCTCCCGGCGATCCGCCGAGAGCGAGCCGGGCGGCTCAGGGCGGGGACGACGAGACCCGACGTCACCGAACCGCCCAGGAGAAGGCCATGTCCGCACACGCGTCCGAGAATTCCACCCCCGCCGTGGTCGACAAGTCCCAGACCGGACTGACCGACCGCCAGTACCACATCGGCATCGCCCCGGGTGAGGTCTCGTCCGTGGCCCTGCTGCCCGGCGACCCGTTCCGCGTGCCGTACGTCGCCGAGTTCCTCACCGACGTGCGAGACGTCGCCCACAACCGCGAGCACCGCACGATGACCGGCTGGTACAAGGGGCGCCAGATCACGGCCACCTCGACGGGCATGGGGTGCCCCTCCACGGCCATCGCCGTCGAGGAACTCGCCCGCGTGGGCGTCACATCGTTCATCCGCGTGGGCAGTTCCGCCGGCTTGCAGCCCGGCATCGCCCCCGGTGATCTGCTCGTGAGCGAGGGCAGCTTCCGCAACGACGGCACGACCGACGCCTACCTGCCCAAGGGCTTTCCCGCGGTGCCCGATCTCGAACTGACGACCGCCCTGGCCCGCAACTCGTCGCGCATCGCCGCGGCCGCCGGCATCCGCTCGCACGCGGGCATCAGCGTCAGCGACGACGCGTTCTACGCCGAGACCCCGGAATGGATCGCCCAGCTGAACCGCATGGGGATCCTCAACGTCGAGATGGAGGCCTCGGCGCTCTACATCGTCGCGCGGCTGCGGGGCCTGCGGGCGGGCATGATCTGCGCCTGCTCGAGCAACCTCGTCGACGGGGCATCGCTCTACGACGAGAAGAACTCCGCGCTGAAGGACGGGTGGATGCGCAGCATCGAAGCGGCCCTCGACACCGCGGTCGAACTCGAGCTCTGACCGCAGGGCGCCGACAATGGCGGCCCCTGAAACACTCGCGAAACGGGTGCCTGCTTGGATGTCGAGAGGCACCCTGACCGGCGCCCACGGGCGCAGGATGAGACCGGGAGGAGGCGCATGGATCTGAACACCGTCACCAGCTATCGGCGCGCCCGCACCCGCGCCGACCTGGCGCTCGCGCCGGGCGAGATCATCCTGGGCGGCGGCACGTGGATCTATGGCGAGCCGCAGCCCGAGACAACCGGCCTCGTCGACGTCACGACGATGGGCTGGCCCGACCTCGAGATCACCCACGCGGGCCTGCGCGTCTCGGCCACCTGCACGATCGCGACCCTCGTGGCCTTCTCCGAGGGGCGGCACGACGTCGTCGCCCCGCCGGTCTGGCGCGCGCTGGAGGTGATCCCGGATGCCGCGAACGCGCTGCTCGCATCGTTCAAGATCTGGAACGCCGCGACCGTCGGGGGCAACATCTGCCGCTCGTACGCCGCAGGATCGATGGTCGCGCTCGCCGCCGGACTCGACGGCATCGCCGTGATCTGGACCCCCGACGGCGGCGAGCGCCGCACCGCCGTCGCCGAGCTGGTCACGGGCAACGGCACGAACGACCTCGCACCCGGCGAGGTGCTCCGCGCGGTCGAGCTGCCCGCCCGCGCCCTGCGTGCCCGGATGGTGCTGCGCAAGATCGCGCTGGCCGAGCTCGGCCGCTCGGGCGCGGTCGTGACCGCGAGGCGGGACGAGGACGGCGCCGTGGTCGTCGGCATCACCGCGGCGACGAGCCGACCCGTGCTGCTGCGCTACCCGGCGCTTCCCTCCTCCGCGTCGCTGGCCGACGACGTCGCGAGCACACCGGGCTATTACACAGACCCGCTCGGTCCCGCCGACTGGCGGCGCGCGGTGACCGGCGTACTCGCGGAACGGGTGCGTGCGGACCTCGCGGCGGACGAGGTCGCGGCGGATGAGGGGGCAGAGGGACCCGCATGAGATTCGACGTCAACGACACACCGCTCGAGGCCGACCCGCGACCAGGGCAGTGCCTGCGCACGCTGCTGCACGAGAACGGCCACACCGAGGTCAAGAAGGGCTGCGACTCCGGCGACTGCGGCGCATGCGCCGTGCTCGTGGACGGGGTACCGGTGCACTCCTGCATCACGCCCGCACCACGTGCCGAAGGCCGCGCGGTGACCACCGCCGCCGGACTGGCACCGGGCGAGCGGCTGCACCCGGTGCAGGAGGCCCTGGCCGCGGGCTTCGGCTTCCAGTGCGGGTTCTGCACGCCGGGCATGGGCGTCACGGCATCGACCCTCACCGAGGCAGACCTGCCCGACCTCGACCGCCGCATGAAGGGCAGCCTCTGCCGGTGCACGGGGTATCGGCCCATCCGCGAGGCGATCCTCGGCTCGGTGCGCACCACCGGCGCCGCATCCGCCCCCGCCGACGTCTCGATGCCTGCCGCTGAGGCGTCCGCACCCGCCTGCGGCGTCGGCGCGTCGGTCGTGCCCGAACCCGCCCGGCGCATCGTGCAGGGACTCGAGCCGTACACGTTCGACACCCCGCAGACCGGCACGCTCGTACTGCGGGTCGTCACCTCGCCCCATGCGCACGCCCGCATCCGGGCGATCGAGACGTCCGCGGCCCGGGACGTTCCCGGGGTGGTCGCGGTACTGACCCACGAGGACGCCCCCGCCACGCGTTACTCGTCGGCGCGCCACGAGCACCGCGCCGATGATCCGGACGACCTGCGCATGCTCGACGACGTCGTGCGCCACATCGGTCAGCGCGTCGTCGCGGTCGTCGCCGAGACGGCCGCCGCCGCGGAGGAGGCGTGCCGACGGGTGGCCATCGATTACGAGGTGCTGCCGGCGGTCTTCGACGCCGAGAGCGCGCGCACGGCCGGAGCTCCCCTGCTGCACGCGGATCGCACGCCGGAGGAGGGCGTCGCCGACGCCGCGCGCAACGTCGTGGCCGAGCTGCACGCCGGCCACGGCGGCGACATCGACGCCGCACTCGCGGGCAGCGCGGCGACGGTGTCGGGTCAGTGGCAGACCTCGCGGGTGTCGCACGCCCAGCTCGAGACCCACGGATCCCTCGGCTGGCTCGACGACGAGGGGCGCCTGGTCATCCGCACGAGCACCCAGGTGCCGTTCCTCGCCCGCAACGAGCTCTGCCACATCTTCGGTCTGCCCCGCGATCGCGTGCGCGTGTTCACGGCGCGCGTCGGCGGCGGCTTCGGCGGCAAGCAGGAGATCTTCACCGAGGATCTCGTCGCCCTCGCGGTGCTGAAGACCGGACGCCCCGTCTCCTACGAATTCTCGCGCGCCGACCAGTTCTGGCGGGCGTCGCTGCGCCACCCCATGCGGGTGCGGGTCACCCTGGGCGCCGACGCCGGGGGGCGCCTGACCGCCCTGTCGCTCGATGTGCTCACCGACACGGGCGCGTACGGCAACCATGCGCCCGGCGTGATGTTCCACTCCTGCTCGGAATCGGTGGCCATCTACCGGTGCCCCACCGTGCGGGTCGACGCCGAGGCGGTCTACACCAACAACGTGCCCTCCGGCGCCTTCCGCGGCTATGGCCTGGGCCAGGTCATGTTCGGCATCGAGTCGGCGATGGACATGCTCGCCGAGAAGCTGGGCATCGACCCCTTCGAGCTGCGCCGCATCAACGCCGTGCAGGAGGGCGACCCGCTGCGCGCCGCCGACGGTCACGTCGAGGACGACGTGGTCTGGGGCAGCTACGGGCTCGATCAGTGCCTGGACCTGGCTCAGGGCGCGCTGCGCCGCGGCAACGGCCGCGCGGCGCCAGCGGGATGGCTCGTCGGCGAAGGCATGGCGGCATCCATGATCTCGACGATGGCTCCGCGTGGGCACGTCTCGCACACGAGCGCCTCGGTCGACGCCCAAGGCCGGTACACGCTGCGCACGGGCACGGCCGAGTTCGGCAACGGCACGACCACGGTGCAGCGCCAGATCGCGGCATCCGTCTTCGCCGTCGCCCCCGACCGGCTGGCACTGCGTCATGCCGATACGGATGCCGTCGCGCACGACACCGGCGCGTTCGCCTCGGCCGGCACGACCGTGGCCGGCAAGGCGCTGTACGCGGCGTGCTTGGCACTGCGCGAGCGGATGATCGTCATCGCCGCGCGTCTCGGGAACGTGGATGCCGCGGCGTGCCGCCTCACCGCGGACGGCGTTCACGCCGGCGTGCGCGTGGTGGGCTTCGCCGAGATCCTCGCCGCCGCCCCGCCCGAGCAGCGCGACGGCGACGCGCTGACTGCCGCGGGCAGCGAACTCGGCGAGCACCGCTCGCTGGCCTTCAACGTGCATGCGGTACGCGTGGCGGTGGAGCCGGCGACGGGCACGGTGCGCATCCTGCAGCAGGCGCAGGCCGCGGATGCCGGATTCGTGATGAATCCCGCGCAGTGCCGAGGACAGATCGAGGGCGGCGTCGCCCAGGGGGTGGGCAGTGCGCTCTACGAGGAGGTGCTGCTCGACGGCGCCGGCTCCGTGCTGAACCCGCAGTTCCGGCAGTACCGCGTGCCGCAGTTCGCCGACATCCCCGACACCGAGGTCTACTTCGCCCAGACGAACGATGACCTGGGACCGTTCGGGGCCAAGTCGATGAGTGAATCGCCGTACAACGCGGTGGCCCCGGCGATCGGCAATGCGATCGCGCGGGCGCTCGGGCGGCGTGGGTTCGAGCAGCCGTTCTCGCGCGACCGCGTGTGGCGGCTGGCCCGGGGGCTCTGACGCGCACGACCGCACCGAGCGTCGGAGATGCGCCCGGCGTCGGACGCATGCACCGCGGCCGGTCCGACCCTCGACGCATCCCCGACCCCGGGTGCACGAGAACACGTGCCCCTCAGCGGGCGGTGCCTGCCCCGCGCAGCCCCTGCTTGACGACCAGGAGGCGATAGGTGCCCGACCACGACGACCACCACCGGTGGCGCACGCCTCCGGCGTAGTAGGCCGAGTCGCCGGCGGTCAGCGCACGCTCCTCGCCGTCCAGCTCCACCGTGATCGCGCCCTCGACGACGTAGAGGAACTCGTCCTCCGCGTGCACGAAGCACTCGCCCGGCTCCCCCGCACCCCCGGTGACCTCGAGGGGATGCAACGGCCTGGCACCCGACGCGAGCATGCGGGCCGAGCCCGCCGCGAACCCCTCGTCGATCGATCCCTCACCGCGCCGGTGCACCTCGACGACCGGATCGGCGGAACCGGCGGCGTCGGCATCCGCGATCAACTCGATCGGGCTCGTCTCGAGTGCGATCGCGATCCTCCGCAGCGACGACAGGCTCGGCTGGGCCAGCCCCCGCTCGAGCTGACTGAGAAAGGGGTGCGAGAGCTCGGTCGCCTCCGCCAGCGTCACCAGCGTGAGGCCGCGCGTGTGGCGCAGGCGGCGGATGCTGGCGCCCAGCCGGGCATCGGCGGCATCCCCGTTCCTGCTGTCGTGTTCGACGGTGGTCGTCACACTTCTCGCCCCCGCCTCACGGATCGCACCTCTCGACCGCCGCGCTCACGCGCGGTCGGCCATGCCCATGCGGGCGAGCGCGACCGCCTCGACGATCTGCACGAGATTGTAGATCACGAGCGCCGTGCCGGTCACGAGCACGACGGCCGTCCAGACGGCCGAGAACTGGGCGCTGGCGATGTAGCCGCCGACCGCCCCGCCGATCCCGCCGCCGACCGCGAGCCACTCGGCCAGCAGCGCACCGGTGATCGAGCCGGGCACCGAGATGCGCACGGCGGCGAAGAACTCCGGCAGCGAGCTGGGCAACGCGACCTTGCGCAGGCGCGTCCAGGCGTTTCCTCCGTAGACCGTCACGAGGTCGTTCATCTGCGGCGACGCCGATCGCAGGCCGAACGCGATGTTCACCAGGGCCGGGAACAGCACCACGATGCCCCCGATGACGGCGACGGTGATGAAGTCGCGGCCGAAGATGAGGATGATCACGGGGGCCATCGCCACGAGCGGCACCGATCGCAGCAGCATCGCCAACGGCATCAGCGCGTGCTCGATGCCCTTGCTGAGCTGAAAGCTGATCGCCACGATCAGGGCGACGGCGAGTCCGGCGGCGAAGCCGACGGCGGCGTGACCGAGGGTCTCCCAGAGCTGCCCGAAGAGCTGCGCGCTGTTGGCTTCGGCGGCCGGGACCGTGACCAGGAAGTTCCAGACATCGATCGGTCCCTTGCCCACGTAGGGCGAGATCTGGAACGCCCACAGCGATCCGACCCACAGGACCAGCACGGCCACGATCGTCAACACGAACGTCAGCAGTGTGCGCCCGAGCGCACGGCTGGTGGCGCGGCGCGTCTCGCGGCGCATCTCGCGGAGCATGTCGTCGTTCGGCGCGCGGGTGGATGCCGTCGACGCCGGCGGGCTCGTCATCGTCGCGGTCATGTCACACTCCCTTCGACCAGGGGGCGATGCCGCGGGCCAGAAGCCCGAGCAGCCCGTAACCGAGCAGGGCGACCGCGCCGGACACGAGGGCGATGTCCCACACCCGCGCGGCGTTCAGCGCCTGCTGGGCGGCGATCATGGCGGGTCCGACTCCGACGGTCACCTTGCCGAAGAACTCCCCGAGGACGGCGCCCAGGAACGCGGCGGGGACCGCGATCTGCAGCGCGTTGAGGATGGCGGGCAGTGAGGCGATCAGGCGCACCTTGCGCAGCTGCATGAACGCACTCCCGCCGTAGACCTTCACGAGGTCCAGGCTGGACTTGTCGGCAGCCTTGAGTCCGAGCAGAGCGCCCACCACGGTGGTGAAGAAGCAGCTCAGAGCCGCGAGGAACACGGCAGTCGTCGACGGCTGTCCCGCCTCGGGAATCGGCACGATGACGGAGAGCAGCAGACCGAGGGCGACGATGGGGATGCAGTACGAGATGATGGCGATCTGCATCACCGTTCCCTCGAGCTTGGGCACGACCAGGACCAGCGCCGAGAGCAGCAGCGCGAGTCCGTTGCCCCAGAGATACCCCAAGCCCGCCTCGGCCAGCGTGACGCTGAAGTTGCGCACGTAGAAGTCGAATCCGGTCTCGAAGAGCTCGATGATCACCTGGGGGGGCGTCGGGATCGCCTGCACGCCGCCGGGGCCGACGTTCGAGAAGACGGTGGCCGCCAGGATCCACCAGAGGGCGATGATGCCGACGCCGCCGATGACACCGGTCATCCAGGGCGGCAGGTGCACATCCTCCCATTGGATGGGCCGCGCGTTGGTGTTGTCAATCGTCATCAGCGGCGGCGCCTCCGACGCCGAAGAGCAGCTCCGAGGCCTGGTCCACGTACGCGTGGAACTCGGGCGTCCGCATCATCTCCGGTGTGCGCGGGCGCGGCAGGTCGATCGTCATGACCTCCTTGATGCGCCCGGGGCGCGGACTCATCACCGCGACCTGATCCGAGAGGAAGATGGCCTCGGACACCCCGTGCGTGACCAGCAGGGTCGTGGCCGGCTTCTCGGTCCAGATGCGCAGCAGCTCGAGGTTGAGCTTCTGGCGGGTCATGTCGTCGAGGGCGCCGAAGGGCTCGTCGAACAGCAGCACCGACGGCTTCATGATCAGCGACCGGGCGATCGACACGCGCTGGCGCATGCCGCCCGACAGCTGCGCCGGCTTGGCCTTCTCGAAACCCGTCAGCCCGACGAGGGCGATCATCTCCTTGACGTACTCGCGGTCGACGGGCTTGCCCGCCACCTCGAACGGCAGCTGGATGTTCGACTGCACGCTGCGCCAGGGCAGCAGTGCCGCGTCCTGGAAGGCGATGCCCAGTTCGTTGTCCTTGCGCAGCTCCTTCGGGCTCTTGCCGTCGACGCGCGTCCAGCCACTGGTCGGCTCCTCGAGTCCCGCGGCGATGCGCAGGATCGTGGACTTGCCGCATCCGGATGGCCCGAGCAGCGCGAGGAACGTGCCCTGCTCGGTGTGCAGGTCGGCGTCCTGCAGCGCGACGACGCTCTTGCGCCCCACGCTGAAGACCTTGTTCAGTTGGGAAATCTGCAGGCCGGTGCCCAGGGTCGTCCCCTGGGCACCGGTCTGGGTGGCCGCATCGGTCACAGTAGGTGTCTCCGTCGCAGCGGGTTTGTCAGCCCGCGTAGTCGATCAGGTCGGGGTTCTCCTCATAGACCTCGGCGAGGAGGCTGAGGTCGAACAGCTGGGACGCCTCGATCTCGATGCCCGCACCGGCGAGGCTCTCGATCGTGGCAGCCTGCAGCTCATCCGAGATGGTGAACAGGCCGTTCTCGGCGGTCTCGTCCGAGACGATGAGTTCGTTCTGCGCCTCAGAACCCGCGATGGAGTTCTCCATGACGAGGTCGAGGTCGGCGCCGTACTCCTCGACGGCGAGACGCGCCCCTTCTTCCGGATCGTTCACGGCATCGGTCCAGCCGCGGATCTCGGCGACCAGCAGGGCCTTGAGCATCTCGCGGTTCTCGGCGATCTGCTCTTCGGTGACCGTGAAGGTCTCGGCCACGAACGGCAGGCCGTTCTCGGCGAACGCCAGGTTCGTCACGTCGAGACCCTGGGCCGCGACGGTGACCGACTCGTTCGTGATGTAGGCCATGAAGCCGTCGACCTCGCCGTTGACCAGCGGAGCCGGGTCGTACTGCACCGGGACGATGGTCAGTTCGGACGGGTCGATGTCGTTCGCCGCGAGGAACGCATTGAACAGCGCCGTGTTGGAGTCCTGCACGCCGATCCGCTTACCGATCATGTCCTCGGGCGTGGCGATGTCGCCGCCGTCCGTGAGGGAGAGGATCGTGAACGGGTTGGACTGGAACGTCGCGCCGATGATCTTCAGCGGAGCGCCCTCGTTGGCCACGGCGGAGCCGATCGAGACGGCGTCGCTCAGGCCCACGTCGGCGGTGCCGCTGACGAGCTCTGCGACAGACGTCGAGGGTCCGGGGACGAGGTTGACCGACGAGAAGCCGGCCTCCTCGTAGTAGCCGTTGGTGTCGGCGAAGTACTCGCCCGCGAACTCCTCGTTGAGGATCCAGCTGAGCTGCATGGTGATGTCGCCGTAGTCGCCGCCGTCGGCCGGGGACTCGGACGTCTCGGAGCCGCTGTCGCCGGCGCAGCCGGCGAGGGCGAGGGCGGCGACGGCGAGGCCGGCACCGGCGGCCGCGAGGCGGTGACGCGAAGAAGTGAAGCGGAATGTCATGTGCTGTGTCTCCTGACAGGCGGTGTATTCGCTCGGGTAGGTCTGCGCGGCCCAAAGCCTCGGCCGTGCGCGACAAGCTCGACGCTACGAGATGTAGATTTCACGAACACTGGCGGCGTGTTTCGGCGCCGTTACACCTTCGGCGATTTGCGCATCCGCTCGTTGAGCGAGCGCACCCCCGGTCGTTGAGCGAGCGCAGCGAGACGAACGCCGCCGCCTCGGCTCAGTGCGGGTGGCGCCCGAGACGCGCCGCCACCGCCGGCAGATCGGCATGGACCCGCTCGGTCGCCTCCGCCGCGAGCGGGTTCAGCGGCTCGCCGCCGACCGACACGGCTTCGCCGCCGACGTACACGCGCGCGAGGTTGCGCAGGCTCATCGAGAGCACGTAGCTGCGCACCGGGTGCCAGAGCGGTCCGACGTCGGGGCGGCGCGGATCGACCACGACGAAGTCGGCGAACTTGCCCACCTCGAGGCTGCCGACACGGTCGGCGACGCCCATGATCTCGGCCGAACCCAGCGTGTGCAGCCGCAGCACGCTCTCGGGCATCATCGAGAGCGGGTCCTTGGTGCGCGCACGCTGCATCGCGATGCCCATCCGCATGTTCTGCCACGGGTCCGACACGTCGGTGCAGGCCTGGTCGTCGAGGCCCATGCCCACCTTCATGCCCATCGCGATCATCTCCGGCACGAGCGCGACGCCCGACGCGAGGCGGCCGTTGGATGCCGGCTGCCACGACATGGCGGCGCCACCGGCCGCGGCCTGCTCGATGATCTGTGGAGTCGTCTGGATGAAGTGGCCGAACATCATGCCCTCGCCGAGGGCGCCGGCATCCCGGTACAGGGCGAACTTCGACTGCTGCAGCGGGATGGCCTCGGGCGACTCGAGGAAGTGGGCCTGGTTCGTCACGCCGAACCGCCGCATCGCCTCGACCTCGAGCTCGGCCGCCTCGGGCCGGGGCGACCACTGCACCTGTCCCATGATCGACGCGCCGAGCGCGAAGTCGGGATCCATCGCCCGGGTGTGGGCGACGGCGGCCGCGAACCGGTCAAAGATCTCGTCGTCGGTGCCCGCCGTGACATCCATGCCGATGGAGTCGACGAAGCGGATGCCGGAATCGAGGCATCCGTCGGCCTGGCGCGTGTGGTAGCCCGTCTCACGCAGGGGCGCGTTGCCGACACGCTTGCCGTCGACCATCGACTCCCACGCCTGCTGCGGGTCGGTGAAGTTGTACGCCGTCGTCACACCGTTGCCGAGAAAGTCGAGGCCGCCGTGCAGGGTCGACCAGTAGACGTCTTCGGGGGTGGCGTGCGCGGTCAGCCCCAGCATCGAGTCGCACCAGCCGTAGAGGGTGTCAGCGACGCCGAGGCCCCGCAGGCCGCTGGTGAACAGGTGGCTGTGGCTCGACACGAAGCCCGGAGCGACGAACGCGCCGTCAACGTCGAGCACCTCGTCGGCGGTGGCGGCGGTGGGATCGCCGGCACCGATCCCCGCGATGCGGCCGTCCTCGACCCGCATCCAGCCCCGCTCGATGTAGCCGGGATCGTCCGTCCCGGCGGGAACGGTGATGAGGCGGGCGTTGATGACGAGCAGAGACATGGGGGTCCTTCGGTCAGGCGGCGGGGCGGACGCAGGTGAGTGCGCCCGCCCGACCGTACGAGATGTTGATTACACGAAGATTGCGCCCGGGTCACGTGCTCGCGGCCTCGCCCGGGGCGAGGAGCACTGCCGAAGCGAGGGGGAATGGCAGCATCCCGGTCCTCGTTCCGGCAATCTCCCTCGCCTGGGGCGAGGGCACGCCCCGACGCGCGCGTGGGCGAGCCCGGGGCCGGACTACGCAGGTTCGGCGGCCAGGTGCAGCACGGAATCTGCGAGCGCCCGGATGCCGAGCGCGACGTCGCCGGATGAGACGGCCTCGTCGGGGTGGTGACTGATCCCGTCGGGGTTGCGCAGAAAGAGCATCCCCACGTCGGTCACAGCACCGAGCGCCATGCCGTCGTGCCCGGCCGGGCTGAACAGCGTGGTCGGCTCGGGTGCGCCCGGGGCCAGCGTGCCGGCGATCCCCTCGCGCACGACCTCACGCAGCAGCGGTGCGCACATCACGGCGGGGGCGTTGTGCACCTCGTGCGCGCGCCAGCGCAGGCCGCGCCGGCCCATGATCCCGTCGAGATCGCGCGAGATCGCCTGCCACGTGCGGTCGCGGTGGGCGTCGAACTCGCCGCGCAGGTCGAGACTGAAGTGCGCCTCGCCGGGCACGACGTTCATGGCGCCCGGGAAGGCCTCGAGTTGGCCGACCGTGCCGATGATGTGGTGTTCGGCCCGGCAGATGCGCTCGACGGCGAGCGCCGCCTCGCTCGCCCCGAGCAGGGCGTCGTGCCGCATGTCGTAGGGCGTGCCGCCGGCATGACGGGCCTCCCCCTCGACCGTCAGCTGAAAGCGTCGGGCGCTCGCGATCGACGACACCACCGCCAGCGACTCGCCCCGGCGATCGAGCTCGGGTCCCTGTTCGATGTGCGCCTCGAGATAGCCGACGAGCTCGTCGGAGCGCCGCGCCGCCTCTCCCACGCGACCGGGGTCGAGCCCGAACTCGAGGAACGCCTGGCGCAGGGTGATGCCGTCGGCATCCGTCAGCCTCCACCAGTCCTCGTCCCAGGTGCCGGCGACGGCGGAGGATCCGAGCAGCGCCTTGCCGAACCGCGTGCCCTCCTCATCCGAGAAGGCCACCACTTCGATCGAGAACGGCAGCGGTGACACGCTCGGCCGGCCCTCCGGTCCGGGGGCGCGCAGCAGCCGCACCACCTCGAGGGCCATCAGCACGCCGAGCATGCCGTCGTACCGGCCGGCATCGAGTACCGTGTCGAGGTGCGAGCCCAGCATGAGCGCGGGCGCGTCCGGATCGGATGCCGACAGTCGGCCGATCTGGTTGCCGGCGGCATCCTGCCGGGTGACCATGCCGACCTCGCGCATCCACTCCGCGGCGAGCCGATTCACCCGCGCGTGCTCGGGCGAGAGGTAGACGCGCTCGATGCGCCCCTGCGCCGCGCTGACGCGCGCCAGCTCGTCGCACCGCGTCATCACCCGGCGCGCCGATGCGGCCACGCGGTCGGGCGTGATCTCGGGCAGCCGCGTGCGGGCGCTCACACGACCTCCCGCGAGTAGACCTCGAGGGCCGCGTCGACGCCGCCACCGGCGGGAACCCGGGCGCCGAACCGGCGCAGCACCTGCTCGAGCGCGGCGAGGGTCGTGAGCACGGCGTCCTTGCGCGCGTTGTACCCCATCGTGCCCAGCCGCCAGACCCGGCCGTGCAGCGGACCGAACGAGGTGCCGATCTCGATGCCGAAATCCTCGAGCATCGCCTGACGGGCGGCATCACCCGCCACCCCGTCCGGGATCTCGACGGCGACGACGTTCGACATCTTGTGCGCCACGTCGCCGAAGACCACCAGGTCGAGTCCCCGCACCCCGGCGAGCATGGCCTCGCCGTGCAGCGCGTGACGGGCGATGACCGCGTCGCGCCCCTCGCCCAGCAGCACGCGTGCGCACTCGCGCGCGCCGTAGAGCATCGATGTGGCCTCGGTGTGGTGGTTCAGCCGGCGCGGCCCCCAGTAGTCGAGGATCATGCCGAGGTCGAAGTAGTTGGAACGGATGAAGTCGGCGGCGTCGGCATCGCCTTCTTCGCGGATGCCGGCCTCGACCTTGGTGCGCGCGCGGATCACCTCGACGGCGCGCTCAGAGAGCGTGATGGGCGCAGAGCCGGACGGCCCGCCCAGGCATTTCTGCAGTCCGGCGGTCGCGGCATCCAGCCCCCACGCGTCGGCCTCGAACGGATTGCCGCCGAGCGACGCGGTGGCGTCGGTGTAGAACAGCGCGCCGTGCTTTGCGCACAGCACGCCGACCTCGTCGAGGGGCTGCAGCATCGTGGTCGAGGTGTCACCCTGCACGAGGGCGACCAGATGCGGCCGCACCCGCACGATCGCCTCTTCGATCGCCGAGGTCGGGAACACCTGGCCCCACGGCACTTCGATCGTGTGCACCTCGGCCATGGCGCGCTCGGCGATCTCGGCCAGCAGGTGCCCGAACCGGCCGAAGACCGGCACGAGCACCCGGTCGCCAGGACTCACCAGCGAGACGATCGCGGCCTCGATGCCGGCGCGCGAGGTTCCATCGACCAGCAGCGTCGCGTCGTTCCGGGTGGCCCAGACCCGACGGTAGAGGGCCTGCGTCTCGGCCATCGTGGCGGTCATGAAGGGGTCGTACTGCCCCACCAGCTGCGCCGACATGGCGGTGAGCACGCTCGGGTAGGCCGAGATCGGTCCCGGCCCCATCAGCAGCCGCGCGGGCGGGTCGATCGGCGAAGAGGTCATTGCGTGTCCGTTCGGGCGGGGGTGTGCGTGCGGGCGGGCGTGCCGCCCAGCGGCGTGTCTCCCAGCGGCGTCGCGACGCGAGCGAGCCGACGCGCGAGGCGCACGAGGGCGATGTCGGTGCCGGCGCGCGAGATCAGGCAGACGCCCACCGGGGCGGGGCCGAGACGCGCGGGCACCGTGAGCAGGGGCACCGACACCGCGGGCAGGCCGCCGATCGCGGCGGGGGTGGTCATGCGCAGCGTCTCGCGGCGCACGGCGTCGATGGTGGCGCCGTCCGACGTGCGCATCGGCGCGGGGCACGGCACGGTCGGCAGGATCAGCACGGCGTCGCGGACGAGGGCCGTCATGTGCTCGCGCAGCGGTTCGAGCGCGGCGCGGGCGGCGCTCTCGGCGGCCTCGTCCACGGTCGCCGCGACGCGCAGGCGCTCGGCCACCGCGGCACCGACGGCACCGGGGTGCTCCCGCATCCACTCGCCGTTGTTGCGCCACGCCTCGGCGCCCTGCACGGTGCGGAAGGATTCGACGTAGGGATCGAGGTCGCCGAGCGACGCGCGCTCGAGCTCGGGCGCATCGCCCGAGGCGGCGAGCGCCGCGAGCAGGCTGTCGAAGGCCGCCCGCGTCTGCGGTTCGACGCACGCGAGCGCCTCGTCGGCCACCTGCAGGCGCCACGGCAGATCGTCACCGGACTCGCCGTAGACGCTCTCGGTCGAGTCCGAGCCGTCGAAGCTCAGGCACCAGTCGGCCACGCGCTGCAGCGTGTCGCCGTCCCGCGTGAGCCATCCCACCGTGTCGAAGGACTGCGCGAGCGGCAGCAGGCCCTGCCGTGGCACCAGCCCGTGGGTCGTGCGCAGCCCCCACAGCCCCTGGTACGAGGCGGGCACGCGGATGGATCCGGCCGTGTCGGTGGCCAGGCCGACCTCGGCCTGGCCCGTCGAGACGGCCGTGGCGGGCCCGCTCGACGAACCCCCCGGCAGCGCCCCCGGCAGGGCGGGATTGGGGGGCGTGCCGTAGTGCGGGTTGTCGCCGGCGATCGAGTAGGCGAACTCGTCGGTGCGCGCGATGCCGCGCAGCGAGGCGCCCCCGCGCAGCAGGTCGCCCACCGCCGGCGCCATGCGCGGCTCGGGCCGCGCGCTGTCGAGGTAGGTCGGGTTGCCGGCACCGATGCGGTACCCCTTGATGGCGAACAGGTCCTTCACCGCGACGGTCAGGCCCGACAGCGGCCCCTCCCACGCCCCCTGGAACAGCGGGTCGCCGACGGTGCGCCACACCGACCGGTCGACGGCCTGCGCGCGGGGCGTGACGTGCGCGGCGGTGATCAGCCACCGCCCGTCGATCCGCTTCCACACCTGGGTCTGCAGCCCGGTTCCACCGACGGCGAACCGCGACACCGACACGAGCAGGGCCACGTCGGGCGCCAGCTCCCGATGCTCGATCCGCTCGATCACCCGGGGCGGAACCCCGCCGCGGACGCCCCGGAAGGCACTGATCGCGTCGTGCCCGACGAGCAGGCCCGCGGCGTCCCCCCGCATCGTGTCCGCACCGGGAGCGAAGGCGGCGTCGAGCGCATCGAGGTCGTTCGCCATGATGGCGGCCTCGTAGGCGGTGAAGGCCTCGAGCAGGTCGGCCGGGATGCCGTCGGCGCCGGGGATCCCGGCATCCGTTGCGCCCGCGCTCACCTCGGCAGGGGAATCGGTCATGCTGTCGGCTCCGTTCCGGGGGTCGGGGATGCGTCCGGGGTCGGACGATGCGCGCCGGATCCTCCGACGCTCGGCGCATCTCCGACGCCCGATGCGGCCGCGCGCGGCACGCCGGCGAAGTCCGCCTCGCGGATGCGGGCGTGCACGCCGCACACGATGTCGACGACCTGGGAGATGTCGAAGTCGGTCGCCGCGCTGAGGTACGCGTAGGCCAGGTGCTCGTCGAGGCCCCAGCGCGCGCGGATGAGCGAGATCGCGGCGCGCACGCAGCGGCGCATCGCCTCGTTCAGGTCGGGGTCCAGGCCGGTGGGCACGAGATACTCCTCGGTGCGCACGAGGGGTCCCGTGACCTCGCCGAACTCGGCGAGCGCCTCCTCGCGCGGCACGACGTCGAAGCGCAGCGTCGCGCGCAGCGACGCCTCGAGCGCCGTGAGCGCGACCTCGCCGTCGCCCTGGGCGAAGTGCGGGTCGCCGACGTACGCGAGCGCCCCGGCGACCTGCACCGGCAGGTAGAGCACGGCACCCTCGACGAGCAGGTTGATGTCGATGTTGCCCCCGTGCTCGCCGGGCGGCACCGAATGCGGGCGCACGTCGCCGGCGACGGCGACGCCCATGGTGCCGAGGAACGGCGCGAGCACGAACTCGACCAGCCCCGGTCCCCCCTCGGTCACCGGCAGCACGCCGACGAGGCCCTCGTCGCGCTGCTCGACCGCCGCGAAGACGCTGACGTTGTGCTCGCCGCGCGGCAGTTCGCCGGCCAGCGCCCCCTTGCCGTGGCGGTTCGAGATGACGCCGTAGGGCACGCGCGGCGCGAGCTTCTCGACGGTGATCCTGAGCAGATCCCCCGGCTGCGCCCCCTCGACCAGGATCGGCCCGGTCACGACGTGGGGACCGTCCGCCATCGTGTCCCGGCTGAGGGTCGCCGCGATCTCGACGGCGTCGTCGAGCACGGATGCCGCGGGCACGCCCTTGCCGGTGAAGTAGGCCAGCGGATCCTTGCCCTGGTCCTCGAGGATGCCCTCGTGGCTGACGGTGTCGATCGTGACGCTCTCCCCGGGGCTGATGGACAGGACGGCGGCATCCCGTTCGCAGGGCAGCCGCCCCCACATGACGGTGTCGGGGGTGGCGCGCAGGTAGTGGTCGCCGGGGACCGCCCCCACGCCCGGCTGCAGGATCTCGACGCTCACGCGGCCTCCTCGTCATGCCCGCCGCGAGGGACGGGGGACGCCAGGATCTCACGACCGGCCCTCGCGAGCACGCCCGATCCCGGCGAGAACACGCGTCGCCCCGCCAGGTACGTCGCGCGCACCACTCCGGCGAGGGTTCGCCCGTGCCACGGCGACATCTTGTTGCGGTACTGCAGGGCGGCGGCATCCACCGTCCAGGTGTCGTCGGGGGCGAAGACCGCGAAGTGGGCCGGCGCACCGGGGGCGATCACGCCCGCTGTGTGGATGCCGGCGATGCGGGCGGGTCCGGTGGTGAACAGCGGCAGCATCCGCTCGAGCGGGATGCCACGGCCGCGCGCCTCGGTCCACACCGACGAAAAGCCGGTCTGCAGGCCGGCGATGCCGCCCCACGCCAGGCCGAAGTCCCCATCGCCCTGGTTCTTCAGCGCGAGGGTCGAGGGCGAGTGATCGCTCACGATCGCGTCGATCGTGCCGTCCGTCACCCCATCCCACAGCGCGTCGCGATTGGCGGCATCGCGGATCGGCGGGCAGCACTTGAACTCGGCGGCGGCGTCGGGCACGTCCTCGGCCGTGAGGGTGAGATAGTGCGGACAGGTCTCGACGGTCAGTCGCACCCCGGCGGCCTTGGCCGCGCGGATGTCGTCGAGGGCTCCGGCATCCGAGACGTGCACGACGTGGGCGCGCGCGCCCGTGCGCCCGGCGGCGGCGATGACGCGGCGGATGGCGGCCCGCTCGCTCGCCGGGGGGCGGGAGGCGAGGAAGTCCTCGTAGCGCGGGCCGACGCGTTCCCCGGGCGGCGCGTCGTGAAAGTGCGCGGCATCCTCCGCGTGCACGATGAGCAGCCCGTCGAACGCGGCGATCTCGGCGAGCGCGGCCTCGAGCTGATCGGCGTCGAGGTGACCGAACTCGTCGATGCCGGACGGCGAGAGGAAGCACTTGAAGCCGACGACCCCCGCCTGGGCGAGCTCGGCCAGCGAGCCGAGGTTCTCGGGCACGGCTCCGCCCCAGTAGGCCACGTCGACGGCGAGCTTGCCCCGCGCGGCCCGGCGCTTGTCGGCGAGCGCCGTGACCGAGGTCGTCACGGGAACGCTGTTGAGGGGCATGTCGACGATCGTGGTGACCCCGGCTGCGGCCGCCGCGGCCGTGCCGGTGGCGAACCCCTCCCACTCGGTGCGCCCTGGCTCATCGAGGTGCACGTGCGAGTCGACGAGACCCGGGAGCAGCACGACGTCGTCGGGCAGCACGGTGACGCCTGCGTCAGGAGCGACGCCTGCGTCAGGAACGACGCCTGCGTCAGGAGCGTCGGGGGCGTAGGGGGCGATGGAGGCCACGACGCCGTCGGCGATGTGCACGACGGCGGGGCGCAACTCTCCGTCGACCCAGACACGTCGGGCGGCGAGGGCCTGCGGCGCGTCGGGAAGGGCGGTCATGATCCCCACGTTAGAACGCGTGCGTTTCTCGGATGTTACCCACAGCAACATCCGCGAAACGCATTCCCGCTACGGTGACGGGGTGCTCCTCACCGACTTCAATGACGCGGATGCCGCCACGGCGGCATCCCTCGTGCGGGTCTGGGCCGATGTGCCCCGCTGGGTCGACGCCGTCGTCGCGGGCCGCCGCTATGCCGACGTCGACGCGCTGGCCGCACACGCTGCGCACCTCGCCGCCGGCTGGACCGAAAGCGACCTCGACACCGCCCTCGCCCACCACCCCCGCATCGGCGAGAAGGCGAGCGGGACCGGCGCCGAGGCGCGGGCCTCGCGCGGCGAGCAGGCGGCGATGACCTCTGCCGACCGCGCGGTGGCCGATCGCATCGCCGCCGGGAACGCCGCCTACGAGCAGCGGTTCGGGCGGGTGTTCCTCATCCGTGCGGCGGGGCGCAGTCCCGAGCAGATGCTCGCCGCCCTCGAGCGCCGCCTCGGCGCCGCGCCCGACGACGAGTGGCGCGAGGCGGCCGGCCAGCTCGCCGAGATCGCCGTGCTGCGACTGCGGGATGCCGTCACCGATGACTCCGCGCGAGGATGACCCCATGAGCTCGCACCTGACCACCCACATCCTCGATTCCTCCACGGGCGCCCCGGCCCCGGATGTCGCCGTTCGCCTGAGCACGGCATCCGGCAGCGAGATCGCCGCCGCATCCACGAATGACGACGGCCGCGCCGCCCTCGGCCCCGAGCGGCTGGACGCCGGCGACTACACGCTCACGTTCGCCACGGGGCCCTACTTCGCCGCGCGCGGCGTGGATGCGTTCTACCCCCACGTCACCGTGACATTCACCGTCGAGGTCGGGGACGACGGCACCTCCCGGCATTACCACGTGCCGCTGCTGCTGAGCCCGTTCGCCTATTCCACCTATCGAGGGAGCTGACCTGAATGTCCGACGTATCGGTGCGCCTCGGCGCCAACAAGTACGGCAAGGCCGAGAACCGTCTCGTCCGCATCACGCGCGACACGGCGCGCCACGAGATCGAGGACCTCAGTGTGTCGTCGCAGCTGTACGGCGCGGCGCTGGCCGACGCATATCTCACGGGCGACAACTCGCCGGTCGTCGCGACCGACACGCAGAAGAACTCGATCTTCGCCTTCGCGAAGGAGCACGGCGTCGGCTCGCCCGAGCGGTTCCTGATGACGCTGGCCGAGCACTTCACCGGCGAGTTCGACTGGATCGAGGGCGGCCTGTGGCAGGCCGAGCAGTACGCGTGGGAGCGGATCGTCGTCGACGGGGCCGAGCATGATCACTCGTTCGTGCGCAAAGGCCAGGGCACCCGGCTGGCGACCGTGCAGAAGCGTGACGGCGAGACCCACGTCACCGGGGGCGTGAAGGACCTGACGGTGCTGAAGTCCAGCGGCAGCGAGTTCCACGGGTTCCCCCGCGACCGATACACGACGCTCGTCGAGACCGACGATCGCATCATGGCGACCTCGGTGACCGGGCGGTGGCGGTTCCTGCCCGAGGCGGTCGAGGCGGGCATCGACTACAACGGCCTCTACGACGAGGTCATGGGCGTGCTGCTGTCGACGTTCGCGTCGGTGCATTCGCTCGCGCTGCAGCAGACGCTGTACGAGATGGGCAAGGCGGCGATCGTCGCGCGCCCCGAGATCGCCGAGGTGCGCTTCGCGATGCCGAACAAGCACCACTTCGTCTACGACCTCGCGCGTTTCGGGCTCGACAACCCCAACGAGGTGTTCATCGCCGACGACCGGCCGTACGGCCTGATCGAGGGCACCGTCATCCGCGAGGGCGTCGCCGATGCCCCGAACGCGTGGCGCGACGTGCCGTCCTTCGTGTAGGTGCGCCTCGCCGGCCGTGCACGACTGCGGGCGGGTGGCACGACACGCCGCCCTCCGCCCGCCGGCCCCGGCGTGGCGGTCGACCCCGCCGCGGTTGTGCCCGAGCGGGCACGGCGCTCAGGCGTGGAAGACGGCGTGCACGTCCTCCCCGGCGAGCGCGCGGCCACCGAGGTCGTCGAGCTCGAGCAGCACGGCCGTCCCGGCCACGGCGCAGCCGAGTTCGCGCACCAGGCGCCGGCCGGCCGCCAGCGTCCCGCCGGTCGCGAGCACATCGTCGAGCAGCAGCACGCGGCATCCGGCGGGCAGGTCGTCGTGGGCCTCGATCGTGGCCGTGCCGTACTCCAGGGCGTAGTCGACGGATGCCGCCGGACGCGGCAGCTTGCCGGCCTTGCGGATCGGGACGAGCCCGACCCCTGCGATCGTCGCGGCCGCGCCCGCGAGCAGAAAGCCGCGCGCCTCGAGACCCGCCACCACGTCGAACGTGCCGTCGAACGGCCCCAGCAGCGCTTCGACACTCGCCCGCAGGGCCCGGGCGTCGGCGAGCATCGGCGTGATGTCGCGGAAGAGGATGCCGGGCTCGGGGTAGTCGGGGATCACCCCGATCAGCGACTCGGCGCGGGCGAGGGCGGTGGTGTCGGGCGCAAGCGCGCGATTCACCCTATCCGCGGGGGACGCGGGTGCCCGCTCGCGCACAACTCCGGCGCGACGGTCGCGGCCGGCGGCGGCGCCCGCGTAATCACGGGGGTGGTACGACCCGCCGCAGGAGATCCGCCGGAGTTGCGAACGCCGCCGCCCGCCGCCCGGCCCTGAACGCCCCCTCGCTCTGCCAGTAACCTGGGGCTCATGACTTCGACGCAGGAGGACACGGCTGCGCTGCACGTCGACGCCGAGCCGGGTGCCGAGTGGTGGCGCACCGCCGTCATCTACCAGATCTACCCCCGGTCGTTCGCCGACGCATCGGGCGACGGCATCGGCGACCTGCCGGGCATCACGGGGCGCCTCGACGAGCTGGCCTCGCTGGGGGTCGACGCGATCTGGCTGAGTCCGTTCATGACGTCGCCGCAGCGTGATGCGGGGTACGACGTCGCCGACTACTGCGATGTCGACCCGCTGTTCGGCACCGTCGCCGACTTCGACGACATGATCGAGGGCGCGCACGCGCGCGGCATCCGCGTCATCGTCGACCTCGTGCCGAACCACTCCTCCGACCAGCACGCCTGGTTCCAGCGGGCGCTGACGGCGTCGCCGGGCAGCCGTGAGCGCGCGCGCTACATGTTCCGCGACGGGCGTGGCGACCAGGGCGAGCTGCCGCCCAACAACTGGGAGTCGGTCTTCGGCGGGCCCGCCTGGACCCGTGTGACCGAGCCGGACGGCAGCCCCGGGCAGTGGTATCTGCACCTGTTCGACATGTCGCAGCCCGACTTCGACTGGTCGAACGACGAAGTGCGGGAGGAGTTCCGCCGCATCCTTCGGTTCTGGCTCGACCGGGGGGTCGACGGCTTCCGCGTCGACGTGGCCCACGGGCTGATCAAGAAGCCCGGCCTGCCGGACTACACCCCGCCGGCCGAGGCCGACTCGATGGGCGGGAACGAGGCGGACGTGCCGTATTGGGGCCAGGAGGGCGTGCACGAGATCTATCGCGACTGGCACGACCTGGTGGGCGAGTACGCGGGCGATCGCGCCCTCTGCGCCGAAGCCTGGCTGCCGACCCCCGAGAAGACGGCGCTCTGGGTGCGTCCCGACGAGATGCACCAGGCCTTCAACTTCGCCTACCTGCAGACGGCGTGGGATGCCGCGGCCCTGCGCGAGGTCATCACCGAGTCGCTGCGGGCCTTTCCCGCCGTCGGCGCCCCGGGCACGTGGGTGCTGTCGAACCACGACGTCGTGCGCCACGCCTCGCGCCTGGCGCTGGCCGCGGACCACCCACAGGGACACGGGATCGGGCCCGCGACCCCCGACAAGCCGGACCTCGAGCTGGGCTTGGCCCGCGCGCGCGCCGCGACGACGCTCATGCTCGCGCTGCCCGGCTCGGCCTACCTCTACCAGGGCGAGGAGCTGGGCCTGCCCGAAGTGGTCGACCTGCCCGACGACGCGCGCCAGGACCCCACCTGGTTCCGCACGCACGGCGAGCGGTACGGCCGCGACGGATGCCGGGTGCCGATCCCGTGGGCCGCCGACGAGCTCGCCTATGGGTTCAACGACACGGGTGAGTCCTGGCTGCCCCTGCCGGCGGAGTGGGCGCGGCTCGCCCGCGACGTGCAGGCGGCCGACCCCGATTCGACGCTCTCGCTCTACACGCGGCTGCTGGCCGAGCGCCGGGAACGCGGCCTCGGGGCCGGGTCGCTCGAGTGGGTCGAGGGCTTCGGCGACGACGTCGTGGCCTTCGCCAACGGCGCGACCACGGTCGTCGCGAATCTCGGCACGGCGCCGGTCGCGCTGCCGGACGACGCCGAGGTCGTCCTCGCCAGCGGCCCGCTGCCGGACGGCCTCGTCCCTCCCGACACGGCGGTGTGGCTGGCCCCGAACCGGTAGGCGCACGGGCGGATGCCCCCGGATGACGCCGGGTGCCGCATCCGCGCCGCCGCCGTAGGCTCGGTGCCATGAGCATCGACCTCGAGGCCCTCTACACGGATCTGCACAAGCATCCGGAGCTGTCGTTCCACGAGACGCGCACCGCCGGGATCGCCGCCGGCCACCTGCGGGCGCTCGGGCTCGAGGTGGAGGAGGGCATCGGTGTCACCGGGGTGGTCGGCGTGCTGCGCAACGGCGAGGGCCCCGTCGTGTGGCTGCGCGCCGACATGGACGCGCTGCCCGTGGAGGAGCAGACGGGCCTCGCCTACGCGAGCACCGCGCACGGCATCGCCCCATCGGGGGCCGAGGTGCCGGTCATGCACGCGTGCGGCCACGACATGCACGTCACGGCGCTCATCGGCGCGCTGGAGCGGCTCGTCGAGCAGCGCGCGGACTGGTCGGGCACGGTCGTGGCGATCGTGCAGCCGGCCGAGGAGTTCGGGGCCGGGGCGAAGGCCATGATCGCCGACGGCGTGCTGGAGCGATTCCCCCGGCCCGAGGTCGTGCTCGGGCAGCACGTGACGCCGCTGCCGGTCGGCACGATCGGCGTGCGCGCGGGAACCCAGATGTCGGCATCCGACGGCCTGACGGTCACGATGCACGGCCGCGGCGGCCACGGCTCGCGCCCGCATGCCACGATCGACCCGGTCGTGATGGCGGCGGCGGCGGTGATGCGCCTGCAGACGGTCGTCTCGCGCGAGACCGACCCGCGGGATGTCGCCGTCGTGACCGTCGGGTCGATCCACGCCGGCCTGAAGCACAACATCATCCCCGCCGAGGCGCGGCTCGAGTTGAGCTTGAGGTACCCCGACGACGCGGCGCGAGAGCGCGTGCTCGCCCGCGTCGAGCGCATCCTGCACGCCGAGGCGCAGGCGTCCGGCGCGGAGGTGCCCCCGACCATCGTCACCGACCACACGCTGCCCCCGACGATCAACGACGCCGAGGCCACCGCTCGCGTCTCGGCGGCGGTCGAGCGCGCTCTCGGTGCGGGCACGGTGATCGATCCCGGCATGTTCACGGGCAGCGAGGACGTCTCCTGGTTCGCCCGTGAGGCCGGCGTTCCGCTGGTGTTCTGGTTCTTCGGCGGCATCGACCCGCACGCGTACGCGGCGGCGGTGGCCGGCGGCACGCTCGAGCGCGACATCCCGACCAACCACTCGCCGTACTTCGCCCCGGTCCCCCGCCCGACGATCGAGGTCGGCGTCAGCGCCCTCGCCGCGGCCGCGCGCGAATTCTTGGACCCGGTCCAGGGCACAGGCGTGCGGCGTAGCCTGGAGAGGTGAACCCCCCAGCCCTGGACGTCGATGCCGTGCGGGCGGACTTCCCGTTCTTCTCCCCCGGCGATGGCGGCATCCCGCCCGCCTACCTCGATTCGGCGGCCACGAGCCAGAAGCCGCGCGTCGTGCTCGAGGCCGAGCGCGGCTTTCTCGAGGGCGCGAATGCGGCCGTGCACCGCGGCGCCCACACGCTGGCCGCCGAGGCGACCGAGCTGTTCGAAGACGCCCGCGAGAGCGTCGCCCGCTTCGTCGGAGCCGAGCCCGACACGTTCGTCTGGACCGGCGGCGCAACGGCGGGTCTGAATCTGCTGGCCTACGCGATCGGCAACGCCTCGGCGGGGCGCGGCGGCGCCGCGGCCCAGCGCTTCAACCTGTACGCCGGCGACGACATCGTCGTGACCGAGGCCGAGCACCACGCCAACCTCGTGCCCTGGCAGGAGCTCGCGGCGCGCACCGGCGCGACGCTGCGGCACATCCCGGTGCTCGACGACGGCACCCTCGACATGGACGCCGCAGCCCGCATCATCGGCCACCGCACCCGCATCCTGGCGTTCCCGCACGTGTCGAACGTGCTGGGCATCGTCAATCCGGTCGCCGAGCTCGTCGAGCTGGCTCACGCGGTGGATGCCGTCACCGTGCTCGACGCGTGCCAGTCGGTGCCGCATCTGCCGCTGGACCTGCCGGCACTCGGCGTGGACTTCGCGGTCTTCTCGGGCCACAAGCTCTTCGGCCCCTACGCCGTCGGCGGCCTCTACGGGCGCGGCGACGTGCTCGAGGCGCTGCCGGTGTTCTTGACCGGCGGATCGATGATCACCGAGGTGACCCTGGATTCCGCGGGCTACCTGCCGCCGCCGCAGCGCTTCGAGGCGGGCACGCAGCCCGTGTCGCAGGCCGTGGCGCTCGCCGCCGCCGTGTCGTACCTGGACGACATCGGCCACGACGCCATCGCCGCGCACGAGGCGATGCTGGCCGAGCGCATGCGCGACGGTTTGCGCAGCATCGACGGGGTGCGACTGTTCGGCGACACCGACCACGCGGCGAGGGTCGCGCTGTGGACGTTCGACGTCGAGGGCGTGCACGCCCACGACGTCGGGCAGCTGCTGGATTCGCGCGGGGTCGCCGTGCGAGTCGGGCACCACTGCGCCCAGCCGCTGCACCGCCGGTTCGGGCTGACCGCGAGCGTGCGGGCGAGCGCGGCGTTCTACAACACGATCGACGACGTCGACCGCATGCTCGACGGGGTCTCGGGCGTGCGCGCGTTCTTCGGGGCGGCCTGATGAGCGGCCTCGAATCGCTGTACCAGCAGCTGATCCTCGATCACTCCAAGCATCCGCACGGCACGCCCCTGGCCGACGAGGAGGGCCGCCACGCGGCCTCGCACCAGCGCAACCCGGTATGCGGCGACGAGATCACGCTGCGCGTGCGCCTGGCCGACGACGGCACGATCCGTGATGTGACATGGGACGGCAGCGGATGCTCGATCTCGCAGGCGAGCGCCTCGATGCTCGCCGACCTCGCGGCCGGGATGCCGGTGGCCCCGGCATCCGCCCTCATCGACCGCTTTCGCGAGGTGCTGCGCTCGCGCGGCAAAGCCGAACTCGACGTCGAGGAGTTCGGCGACGCGGCCGCCCTCTCGGGGGTGTCGAAGTACACGGCGCGGGTGAAGTGCGCGATGCTCGCGTGGGTTGCGCTCGAGGACGCGCTGGCCCGCGCCTGACACCACCGGCGGGCGTCCCCGCTCAGCCCATGACCTCCCTCTCGAGCCGCGCGAAGCTGGCCTCCATGCCCTCGGTCATGCCCGTGGCGAGCACCGCGTCGCGGGTGTCTCTGTCGGGGTACTCGATCAGCACGGTGACGAGGGTGACGCCGTGCTCCTCGACGAGCGACAGGTCGTTCATCGTCGAGGGGTAGTCCGTCCCCGTCATGTGCTCGGTCGTCACCATCCGTCGCGGCGGATCGACCAGCACGGTCTCGCCGTCGAAGCCGAATGCCTCGCCCTCCGTGTCCCCGACCGGTTCCCATTCGAACCGGTACTGGCCCCCCGCGGTCGGGTCGACCTCGCAGATGCTCATGCGCCAGCCGTCCGGCCCCAGCATCCACTTCTTCATCAGCTCGGGGTCGGTGTGGGCGCGCCAGACAAGCTCGCGCGGACCCTCGATCAGCCGGGTGATGCGCACGTGTGTGTCGCTGAGCAGCTCGGTCTGGGTGCCCTTGCCCTGTGCGTACTCGCGCAGTCCCTCGAGCACGAGGTCGAGCTGGTTCATCGCCATCGTCGAGCCCTCGACCGCGCCCATCGCCACGATCTGCTCGAGCGCCTCGTTCGAGGCGAAGTAGGTGACGTTCGTCATGCGGGTGCCGCCGTCCACGGCCGTGAACTCGTACGTCGTGCGCATCGACGGCAGCCCCTCGACCGGGTCGCCGCGTTCGTCGGTGAAGCTGTCGAGCACCTCGAACCGGTGCGGCTGCTCGATCGCCAGGAACTCCCACGCCCCCGGCGCCCGCTCCCCCTTGGGGCTCGTCATGTAGTACGCCACGCGACCGCCGACGCTCAGGTCGAACTCGGTGAAGGTCGCCGGCCATCCGGGCGGGCCCCAGAACCGCGCGAGCTCGCGGGGGTGGGTGAACGCCTGCCACACGCGCTCGGGCGGGGCGGCGAACTCGGCGACGAGCGTCATGGTCAGGGCTTCGGGGTCGGTGGTCACGTCGGTGACGGGCATGTCAATCTCCTTCGATGGATGCCGGGGGCGGCGGAGGCGTGGTGAGGATCTCGTCGAGGCGGTCGATGCGCGCCCGCCACATCTCCTGGTAGCTCTCGAGCAGCAGTCGCGCGCGCGCGATGCGGGCGGGGTCGGCCCGCACGAGGCGCTCCCGACCCTCGGCCCGCTTGACGATCAGCCCCGCCGCGGCCAGGACGGAGACGTGCTTCTGCACGGCCGGGAACGACATCGAGTACTCGCGGGCGAGCGACGAGATCGAGTGCTCGCGGGCGAGGGATCGACGCAGGATGTCGCGGCGCGTCGCATCCGCGAGCGCGTGGAAGACCGCGTCGATCTCGGTGTCGGACAGAGGATATGTAACCATTTGGTTGTAGATTAGGCCCGCCCGCGGCCTCGGTCAAGGGTTTCGTTCCGTCCCCTCGCCCCCACCCCGCTCGCCCCCACCCCGCTCGCCTGTCACAAAACGCTCTCCTGCGCCGCTGCGCGCGTCGTTCTCCGACAGGCGAGCGGCCAGCGGAGGCGTGGGCGCCGAAGGGAACGAGGCGAGGGGCGCCGACGGGACGGGGAGCGTGGGCGGACGGGGCAGCGCGGGGCCTGACCGCCTCGGCGGCTCGCCCACGGCACCCCGGCTAGACTGAACCGGTCCGGCATCCCGTGATCTTGGAGCCCAGCCACGTGACCAGCCCCACTCCCGATGGCCCCACTCCCGGTGGCCCCGTCGCCGTCTCTCCCCGACCCGCCACCGACACGGTCGAGAACGCGGCCGCGACGCCCGAACGGGAGCAGCCCTACGGCACCCTGGGCCTCAAGCCCGACGAGTACGACCGCATCCGCGAGCTGCTGGGCCGACGCCCCACCAGCTCCGAACTGGCCATGTACTCCGTGATGTGGAGCGAGCACTGCTCCTACAAGTCCAGCAAGGTCTATCTGCGCGAGTTCGGCCGGCGCATGACCGAGAAGATGCGCGAGAAGCTCATGGTCGGCATGGGCCAGAACGCCGGCGTCGTAGACGTGGGCGAGGGCTGGGCCGTGACCTTCAAGGTCGAGAGCCACAACCACCCGAGCTACATCGAGCCGTTCCAGGGCGCCGCCACCGGCGTCGGCGGCATCGTGCGCGACATCATCTCGATGGGCGCCCGTCCCGTCGCGATCATGGACCAGCTTCGTTTCGGTGCGATCGATCACCCCGACACCGCCCGCGTCGTGCACGGGGTCGTGAGCGGGATCTCGTTCTACGGCAACTGCCTGGGCCTGCCGAACATCGGCGGCGAGACCTTCTTCGACCCCGTGTACCAGGGCAACCCGCTGGTCAACGCGCTCGCGGTCGGCGTGCTCCGTCACGAGGACCTCAAGCTCGCCAACGCGAGCGGCACCGGCAACAAGGTCGTGCTCTTCGGGGCCCGCACCGGCGGCGACGGCATCGGCGGCGCGTCGATCCTCGCCTCCGACTCCTTCGACAGCACGGGTCCAACCAAGCGCCCCGCCGTGCAGGTCGGCGACCCGTTCGCCGAGAAGGTGCTCATCGAGTGCTGCCTCGAGCTGTACCGGGGTGAGCTGGTCGAGGCTATCCAGGACCTGGGGGCGGCCGGCATCTCGTGCGCGACCAGCGAGCTCGCCGCCAACGGTGGTTCGGGCATGAAGGTCGACCTCGAGAACGTGCTGCTGCGCGATCCCACGCTCACGCCCGAGGAGATCCTCATGAGCGAGAGCCAGGAGCGCATGATGGCCATCGTCGCGCCCGACAAGCTCGACGCCTTCCTCGCCGTCACCGGCAAGTGGGATGTCGAGACCAGCGTCCTCGGCGAGGTGACCGGCGACGGCCGCCTGCTCATCGACTGGCACGGCGAGCGCATCGTCGACGTCGACCCGTCGACCGTGGCGATCGACGGACCGGTGTACGAACGGCCCGTCGCGTTCCCGGACTGGATCGAGGCTCTGCAGGAGGACTCGGCCGGCGTCCTGCCGCGCCCCGGCGACGCCGAGACGCTCCGCGAGCAGTTCGTCCGTGTGCTCGGCAGCCCGAACGTGGCCGACCCCTCGTGGATCACCGACCAGTACGACTACTACGTGATGGGCAACACCGCGCTGTCGTTCCCCGACGACGGGGGCATGATCCGCGTCGATGAGACGTCGGGTCTCGGCGTCACGATCGCGACGGACTGCGACGGCAGGTTCTGCCAGCTCGACCCGTACGCGGGCGCTCAGCTCGCGGTGGCCGAGGCCTACCGCAACGTCGCCGTCACCGGTGCCGTACCGGCCGCGGTGACCGACTGCCTCAACTTCGGCAGCCCCGAGAACCCAGAGGTGATGTGGCAGTTCAGCCGCACCGTCGAGGGTCTGGCGGACGCGTGCCGCGAGCTCGGCATCCCCGTGACGGGCGGCAACGTCAGCTTCTACAACCAGACCGGCGACCAGCCGATCTACCCCACCCCCGTCGTCGGCGTGATGGGCGTCATCGACGACGTCGCGCGCCGCATCCCGAGCGGGTGGCAGGATGCGGGCGAGAACATCTACCTGCTGGGCGTCACGGCCACCGAGCTGAGCGGCTCGGAGTGGGCGAGCCGCATCCACGGCCACCTCGGCGGGCGTCCTCCCCGGGTCGACCTCGACGCGGAGCGCCGGCTGGCCGCGCTGCTGCACGCCGCCGGCCAGCAGTCGCTCATCTCGAGCGCCCACGACCTCTCGCGCGGCGGGCTGGGCCAGGCGCTGGCCGAGGGCATCATGCGCTTCGGCGTGGGTGCGCGGGTGTGGCTGCGCGAGATCATGGAGCGTGACGGGGTGGATGCCGCCGCGGCGCTGTTCTCCGAGTCCACCGGCCGCGTGCTCGTCACCGTGCCGCGCGAGGACGACGTGAAGTTCCGCGGGCTGTGCGATGGCCGCGGCTATCCCGCGCTGCGCATCGGCGTCACCGACGTCCCCCCGGCGGGCGAGCCGGCGCTCGAGGTGCAGGACCTGTTCACGGTGCCACTCTCGGAGCTCGAGCGCACCTGGCGCACGACCCTGCCCGACGCGTTCGGGCCGACGGTGGGCTCGACGGCCGCCGCGGCCGCCGCGATCGCCGCAACCGCCGGAGGCGCCGATGTCTGACGAGGACTACGGCGACCTCGGCGAGCGCCGTCAGAAGCGGATGCGCTTCGTGGCGTGGACCGTCATCATCGCGCTCATCCTGGGCGGCGGCGGCGCCACGGTCATCTCGCTGCTCTTCGGCTGAATCCGGGGCCGGTCATCCGGCGGACGTGGTTAGCATGGCGGCATGGACCCTTTCTTCGCGTTCGCCGCGGAGTTCTGGTGGCTGGGCCCCGCCGTGATCGCCGGCGGAGCCGCATCCTTCGCCGGCATCCGCTACGCACGCCACCAGCGCGCACGCACGCTCGAGTACGCCGCCGCCCGGCACGAGCTCACGGTCGCCCGCACCCGGCTTCTGTCGGCGCGTGCGCAGGCGAAGAACGCCCAGGCGACGATGCTGGCTGCCAAGAGCGCCCGCCAGAGCGGGCACGGTTCGAGCGGCGAGCTCGATGAGGCGCGGCGCGCGATCGACGAGGCGCAGCGGGAGCTGCGGTCGGCCCAGACGGCGTTGCGCGGTCGCCGGCTGTCCGTCAAGGCGGCGCGTGCCACGCTGCGGGGAATGCCGCACGACGACGAGCATCTGCCCCTGCCCCGGCTCATCGCCGAGCATGACGCGGTACTCGCAAGCTGGGTGGCGTACGAGACGGACCCGGAGAAGGCGATCGCCTTTCCGACGATGAGCGACGCGCGGGTGCCCGCGACCGCCGCGCTTCTGACGTCGATCGACAAGGCCCGGTGGCTGCGACCGCCTCCGGGCAGGCCCACGCTGACACCGGAGGAGTTCGCGCGCTACCGCGCCGCCGTGACCGAGCTCGGCGCCACGTTCCATGCGGCGGAGGCGGCAGCATGGCGCGCGGCGGGAGCATCCGGGCGGCCCCCGGGCGGCACCCCCGGCCCGGGTCTTCCCCCGCACCTGCGCGGGGCGTGGGAAGACCTGCTCGAGAATGCCCGCGCCGCGGCGGTGTCGGCTGCGGCGGCGGCGACGGAATCCGCTCGCGACGCCCTGTGGCATGCGGCGAAGCGTTCACCCCGGACGGACGCGCATCGGCCCGAAGCTCCGCCGGCCGAACCGCAGAATCCGTCCGGCGCCACGAAGCCGGATGCGGCATCCGGTGAGGGCGGGTCCTCCTCGGCAGCCGACAAGACGCCGGGATCGATCTGAGCGCTCTCCCTCCGCTGCACGCCCGATCCGCGGACCTCTCGGCCCCGGCCCGCACCCGCGCGGGTACGCTGTGCCGCATGGACCTGCCTCGCTCGGGCCGGGATTCCGCCGCCCCCCTCACCCCCGCCGAGTACATCGCGCAGGTCACGGCCGTCCACGACGCGGTCACCGCGCGCTGGCTGGCGTACGAGCTCGACGTCGGCAAGCGCATCGAGCGTCCCGAACTCAGCGATGGCCGGCATCCGCTCACCGCTGCGTTTCTGCGCGCCAAGCGCGAGGCCGATCTGCTGCGACCGGGTCCCCGCGTGAGGTGGATGCCGTGGGCCGAGCTCGTCGCCTATCGCGAGGCGGTCGACGCCTACGCGCGCGCCTTCGCGGCGGCTGAGCGCCCCGGCGCCGACTCGCACGAGGCCGGCGACGGCCCCGACTCTCCCACACCCTCGCCCGACCTCCCGACAGCTCCCGGCACTCGCGCGGGTCGCGTGATACGAGCCCGACGTCGAGCCTAGGCGAGTGATTTCTTTGGGCTACGTGGTCGTATCTGCAACGGACCACGGGCCGAGGACACGAGGTCGCTGAGCGGTGGAGCACATGCGAGAGGCGCTCAGAACGGCGCCGGCTCAGAACGACGCCACTCAGAACGGCGCGGGTTCCTCCGGGTCGGTGAAGCGCACCATCGATGGCGGTGTGTCGATATAGACCAGCCCGCCCGGCGACGTCCATTCCAGGACGCCGTGGTCGAGTTGTTTCACTTTCCAGGGTGTTTCGCCTTTGACTGTGTGATGTCGTCGGCAGAGCGCCGCCAGATTCCGCACTTCGGTTCTGCCGCCTGACGCGTAGTCGAGGGTGTGGTCGAAGTCGCACCGGTGGACGGGTTGCCGGCAGCCGGGGAACCGGCAGTGCTGGTCCCGCACCCGCAGGTGCCGTTTCATGTCTGCGGAGGGGGTGTATCGGTCGACGGCGAGGATCCCGCCGGTGATCGGGTCGGTCAACACCCGCTCCCACCCGGGAGCCCGGCCGGCGAGCTCGCGGGCGGTGTCGATGTCGACCGGCGCCCGCCCCACCAGCTCGGCGGGTTCGGCGGTGATCCCGGCCAGCGCGGTCGCCGAGACCGTGACGTTGACCACGGCCGTGATGGATCCGAGCCCGCCGTACCCGTCGGCCAGCCCTTCCCCCGTGTCGATGTTCGGGGTGGAGGTCAGGAGCGTGTCGGCGGCGATGTCCGCGCGGATCTGATCCAGGGTCCGCGGTTCGTCTGGGTCGGTGTTCTTGATCTCTTTCGCCTGTTCGGTGAGGCGGTCCTGGATGCCGCGGATAAGGGTGATCGGTTGGACGATCAGGATCCCACCCATCCCGTCCTCCAGGTCCTGCACCGATGTGCCCCGCTTCGCCCGCGCCTGCTGGTGCCGCTCGGTCAACGACCGGGGCTGCAGGTCCTCCGACAACCGCCCGAGCGCCGCCCGCAACCGCCCGGGTGTCGTCTCCGCCGCGCGCTCCAAAGCCTCCCGCTCGAACATTGCCCGCGCGGCGCTGTCCTGGATCGGCATGCCGTGGTCGACGATCGCCGTCACGTGCCCTCGCGCGATCGCGCCCTGTTCCCATGCGTCCAGGGTCGCCGCAAAATGCCGGGCGATCATCGCCGCTTCGTCCATCCGCCGCTGCACGGTCCGGTCGGGCTGCCTGGCCGCCGCCCCGAGCTCCGCCGCGAGCGCCCGGACCGGCAACTCCGCCTCCCGCGCCGCCGCAGCGGGCAGCGCCGCCACCCGTACCTCGGCGAGGGTCTCGGCCTCGGCCAGCACCCGCGCCACCGCGGCCTGCGCCGCCGCTTCGGCCCGACACGCGGCCGCATACCGCTCCGCAAGATCCCGCGCGGCAGCATCCACGCCGTCCACATTCCTCGCCTCGCGGCCCACCACGACTTTCGTATTCATGTTCGAACTCTACGGCTGGCCACCGACATCCATCCCCGGAAAGACGGCACTTTCTGGCGACCCGTCAAAACTTCTTCATGAAACCTTTCTCATCTGTCATCGCGAGCCGGGCGCCCATCTGTCCCCGCCCTTGATGCCCGCCGACCCTCTCCGCTGGCGGCAGGGGATCGCCAACGTCGGCGGCGTTGTCGGCGATGCTCTCGCGCACCGAGAGCCTCTTGATCAGCACGCCCCTAGCCGGGCCCGCCGTCGCGCCTCGCCGACACCGCCCACGACGAAGAGCGGGCCCCGGCCGAAGCCGGGACCCGCTCTCAGGATCCGATCGAACGGAAGATTACTCCGTGACGATCGTGTCGAAGGCGTCGGGGTGCTCGTCGAGCCACGCCTGGACGGCCTCGGCTTCCTGGCCCTCTTCGTACTCGTTCACGACCATGTCCTCGAGCGCGGCGTACTGCGCGTCATCGAGCTGAATGCCCTCGATGAGCTCGGCGGCCTCGGCGCAGCGCTCCGAGAATCCGCTCGTCGCGAGGAAGTGCAGAGCCTCAGCCTCGCCCATGGCACCCATCGGGTCCTCAAGGTCGCGCAGGTTGTACGCGTCGTTGGCCCAGAACGGACGCCACGAGGTCACGACGATGTCTTCTTCGTCGGCGATGGCGTTCTCGAGCTCGGTGAGCATCGCCGCGGTCGACGACGTGATCAGCTCGTACTCGTCCCCGAGCTCGTACTCCGGGATGGCCGAGTCCTGCACCTGGGCCGTCAGGCCGGCGCCGGGCTCGATGCCGATGATCTCGCCGCCGAACATGTCGGCGTTGCCGGCCAGGTCCTCGATCGACTGGATGTCGACGTAGTCCGGCACCGCGAGCGTGAGCTTGGCGTTGTCGTAGTACGCACCGAGGTCCTCGATGTCGTCGCCGTACTCCTCCATGTAGGAGGCGTGCGTGAGCTCCGGCCATGCGGACGGGTAGATGTCGACGTCGCCCTGGGCGAGGCCCGCGTAGAGCGGTCCGGCCTCGGTGAGCTCTTCCATCTCGACGTCGAAGCCGAGCTGTCCCAGCTGGTTCTCCAGCAGGTACGCCGTGCTGAGGCCGTCCGTCCACGAGGGCAGGAACCCGAGCGTGATCGTGCCGCAGTCGGCCGCCGACGCGTCGCCTCCGGCATCCCCGTTGTCTCCGCCGTCGCTGCTGCAGCCGGCGAGCACCAGGGTGGATGCGGCGCCGAGCGCCAGGATGCCTGTCAGGTTTCGATTTCTCATGTTGCTTCCCTTCTCTGTGTGCAAGTCTTCGTTCGTGCCGGCGGGTGCTGCTGTGGCCCCCGGCCGTATTTACGCGACCGCCTACGCCGGTGTGGGGGTCTTCTCGACCGCCGAGGTCTCCTCGCTGAGGCGCGAGGCCCGCCGACGGGAGAGGACTCCCAGCAGCGACGACCGGTAGTCGCCGGGGTTGCCGAGCGCCGCGGTGACGCGGTCGAGATAGACGGCGAGGATGACCACGCCGAGTCCCGCCTCGACACCCAGTGCGACGTTCACGGTCGAGATCGCCTGGACGACTTCCTTACCGAGTCCATCCGCACCGGCGATACCGGCGATGACCGACATCGACAGCGCGAGCATGATGACCTGGTTGATCCCGGCCATGATCGTCGGTGTCGCCAACGGCAGCTGGATGCCGCGCAGGATCTGCCCCGGCTTGGCACCGAACGCCTGCCCGGCCTCGACGGTCTCGGAATCGACGCCGCGGATGCCCAGCTCGGTCAGTCGCACTCCGGGCGGCAGCGAGAAGATCACCGTCGCCACGACGCCGGGGACGACGCCGATGCTGAAGAACGTGATCGCGGGGATCAGATAGACGAACGCCGGCATCGTCTGCATGAAGTCCAGAACCGGCTTGAGGATCGCCCGCACGGTCGCGTTGCGCGCCGACCAGATGCCGAGTGGCACCGAGATCGCCACCGCGATGATCGTCGCGATCAGAACCAGCGCGAGGGTCTGCATCGCCGTGACCCACTGATCCATGGCGACGATCAGCAGGAAAGTGAGTGCCGTGAAGACAGCCAGCTGCCACGACCGCACGAGCCACCCGATGAGGGCGAAGATCACGATCGCGACCGGGATCGGCGTGACGACCAGGACCTCGGTCAGCGACTCGACGAGCCAGCCCGCGATGAAGGTGATGATGTCGAGCAGCCACTCGAGGTTGTCTCTGACCCAGTCGACCGCCGTGTCGGCCCACTCGCCGACGGGAATGCGAAAACCGTCCATCAGCGCACCGCCTCACTGTCGGGGCCCCCCGAGGAGGGCTGTTGCGGCTCCTCGGCAAGCATCTCGTCGATCACGTCGTGCGGGACCGGCTGCTGTTGCACGGCGATCTCGCCGGTCGCGCCCGGCCCGGGGGCCAGGGCCGCGAGCAGCGTCACCCGAGGAATGACCCCGACGAGCCGGTCGTTCTCATCGACGACGGCCAGGGGCAGGCGGGACTCGGCGGCCGGGATGAAGAGATTCATCAGGATCTCGTCCTGGCGCACGCTCTGGGGCACCGGTCGCAACACGGACGACAGCGAGGTCTCGCCCTTCCGGATGAGCTTGACCGCGTCATGGTCGCTGACCGTGCCCAGCAGGCGGTGGTCCCGGCCGACCACGTAAGCGGCCGACGTGTAGGTCTCGCGCATCTGCTTGAGCGCGGTCCGAGGTCCCGCCGACTCGTTCACGGTGGGGCGGGGACGCTCCATCACGTTCGCGGCGGTCAGCACGCGGGTGCGGTCCACGTCCTGCACGAACTGCTCGACGTAGTCGTTGGCGGGATCGGTGAGGATGTCCTCGGGCGTGCCGATCTGCACGATGCGGCCATCGCGCATCACGGCGATGCGGTCGCCGAGCAGCATGGCCTCGTTCAGGTCGTGGGTGATGAAGACGATGGTCTTCTGCAGCCGCTCCTGCAGCTCCAGCAGCTGCTCCTGCATCTCGCGGCGGATGAGCGGGTCGAGGGCGCTGAACGCCTCGTCCATGAGCAGGATGTCGGTCTCGGCGGCCAGGGCGCGGGCGATTCCGACCCGCTGCTGCATGCCTCCCGACAGGGCGGACGGGAGCTTGTCGCCCCAGCCCTCGAGCCCGACCATGCCGAGGATCTCCTCGGCCTTGGCCAGGCGCTCTTCCCGAGGCTCGCCCCTCAGCTCACGGGAGTAGGCGACGTTGTCGGCGACCGTGCGGTGAGGCAGCAGCGCGAAGTGCTGGAAGACCATCGACACGCGATCGCGGCGGATCTCACGCAGCCTGTTCGCGGGAATGTCGGTGATGGGCTCGCCCTGCACCTCGATCGACCCGGAGGTCGTGGTGAACAGGCCGTTCAGCATCCGGATGATGGTGGACTTACCCGACCCGGAGAGCCCCATGATGACGAAGATCTCGCCGGGCTCGACCGAGAAACTGGCATCGATCACCGCGGCGGTGCCGGCATCGGCCACATCTGTGCGGGACTCGCCCGCCTGCAGGCGCTTCACCGCTTCTTGGGGGTTTCGTCCGAAGACCTTGTAGAGGTTCTTCGCCTCAATCGCATGCGCAACTGTCACAACATGTACCTCGGCGACCCGCTGCGCTTCATGGGGCCGCATCGGTCACGTCCGGGTGGCGATCACTGTCGGCCGCCACCATCGCACGCGAGGGGGGCCGTCCCAACGAATGACATCGGGCCATCCGTTCAGATCACCGACCATACGTCCCGTCGCCACACCCGTTCGGGTCGGGCACTCGGAGGACGCGGACTGGTCGTCAGGGCTGCATAGCCCAAAGACCACCAAAGCAGAGGCGACACCGGAAGGTCAAGCCGATGGACGCCGCGCGGCGACACCGAAACCGAAATGAAACCTTGACAGACGACTTCCCTGTTGGTTAATTAGTCAAGTAGATAACCAATGAGCACCGGGGAGGCGATGTGATCGAGGAGGGCAGGCCGCTCTTCCTGCAGATCGCTGAGAACGTCGAGGAGCAGATCGTCGCGGGCACGCTTCCCGAAGAGACCCGCGCACCCTCGACGAACGAACTCGCGGCGTTCTATCGCATCAACCCGGCGACCGCCGCCAAGGGCGTCTCGATGCTGGTCGACCGCGGCGTGCTCTACAAGCGTCGCGGCATCGGCATGTTCGTCGCCGCCGGAGCGCGCGAGCAGATCCTCACCGAACGTCGTGAGGATTTCGACGCCCGCTACCTCCACCCCCTCCTCACCGAGGCGAAGCGCATCGGCCTGGACCTCGACGAGGTGCTGGCCCTGCTCCGCCGTCACGACGACAACGAAAGGAGCCCCTGATGACCGCGGTCGTCGAGGTGGAACACCTCACCAAGAGATATCGCGACACCGTCGCCGTCGACGATGTCAGCTTCTCGCTGCAGAAGGACACCATCCACGGGCTGCTCGGCCGCAACGGCGCGGGCAAGACCACGGTGATGTCGATCCTCACCGCGCAGAACTTCGCCAGCGGCGGTGACGTGCGCATCTTCGGTGAGCATCCCTATGAGAACGCGCGCGTACTGCGCCGGATGTGCTTCGTGCGCGAGAGCCAGAAGTACCCGGACGACGCGCTGCCGACCCACGCGTTCCGCACCGCACGGCTGTTCTTTCCCAACTGGGATCAGCAGCTTGCGGAGCGACTCATCGATGAGTTCCAGCTGCCTTTGACGCGCCGCATCAAGAAGCTCTCGCGAGGGCAGCTCTCGGCCGTCGGCGTCGTGATCGGACTCGCCTCGCGCGCCGAGATCACCTTCTTCGACGAGCCGTACCTGGGCTTGGATGCCGTCGCCCGGCAGATCTTCTACGACCGTCTGCTCGAGGACTACACCGAGCATCCGCGCACAGTCATCCTCTCGAGTCACCTGATCGACGAGGTGGCGAACCTGATCGAGCGGGTACTCGTGATCGATCGGGGCCGGATCCTGATCGACGACGACACCGACACGATCCGGGGCCGAGCGACGAACATCGTCGGCGACGCCGCCGCGGTCGACGCCTTCGCCGCGGGACGCGAGGTGATCCATCGCGAGGCCCTCGGGCGGGTCGCGTCGGTCACGGTGCTCGGCGCGTTGACGGCGTCCGAGCGGAACGCACTCACGCGCTCCGGCCTCGAGATCGGACCCGTCTCACTTCAGCAGCTGGTCGTGCGGATGACCCAGCACGCTACGGGAGACACCATCCCGGCGACGGGAACCGATGAAGGAGCCCTCCGATGAACCGCACCGTCGGTGTCGTGCGCATGCAGCTCGTGAACCGCCAGACCTACATCTGGATCCCGCTCATCGTCCTGGCCGGTGCGTTCGTGCTGACGCTGCTGATCTGGTCGCTGGTGCCGCACGAGGCCGTTAAGTACGGGGGCGGGGCGCAGGCGCCCCTGTGGTACTTCGGCGTCGTCGGCGTGCAGGCACTCACGTTGACCTTCCCTTTCTCCCAGGCGATGAGCGTGACCCGTCGCGAGTTCTTCCTGGGCACGCTGCTCACCGCGGCCCTCACCGCGGCGATCCTGGCCGCGATCTTCGTCTGCGGCGGTCTCATCGAGCAGCTCACGAACGGATGGGGGATGAACGGCTACTTCTTCTACCTGGACTGGATCTGGCAGAGCGGCCCCCTCGTGGCCGGCTTGTTCTTCTTCGTCATCGCGATGCTCTTCTTCGTCGTCGGATTCTGGTCCGCGACGGTCTACAAGCGCTTCGGCGGCGTGTGGCTGACGAGCATCCTCGTCGGGATCGGGCTCGTGCTGGTCGGGCTTCTGTGGCTGATCGGTCGCCTGCAGGCATGGCCGAGCGTCATCGGATGGATCGGCGCCCAGGGGGCGCTCGGCCTCGGCGTGTGGGGGCTGGCGCTGGTCGCGGTGCTCGCGGCATCCGCCTTCGTCACGCTCCGACGGGCGGTTCCGTGATGAACCGTCAGCCCCGCTCGGCGTCGGCAGTGCCGTTGCCGGCCGCGCGCTCGTGGTGGTGGATGACCTCCGCGACCACGAAGTTGAACCACTTCTCGGCGAAGGCCGGGTCGAGATCGGCATCACGCGCCAGGCGCTGCAGGCGCGCGACCTGGTCGAGCTCGCGCGCCGGATCGGAGGGCGGCATCCGATGCTCGGCCTTGAGCGTGCCCACCTGCTTCGTGCAGCGGAAGCGCTCCGCGAGCATGTAGATCAGCGCCGCGTCGATGTTGTCGATGCTCGCGCGCAGCCGATTCAGCTCGGCCCGCGCCTCGTCGTTCTCGCTCACCGTTCCTCCCTCAGACGAGGGTACCGGCAGGTGCGCGCGGCATGCCGGATGGCGCGACCGGCGAGCCATAGAGTGTGAGCTGACAGAGGAGAGACATGAGCGACGCCCCCCAGGACGCCCCCTCGCCCGCGCAGGACGATGAGGCGCCGGACCACGCGTTCCGCGAGCCCGCGGAACGGCCGCGCCCCGTCTGGGCGCGTCTCGACAACCCGTTCGTCCTCGGACTGACGCTGACGCTCGGGGGGCTCGCGGCGCTCGTCATCGGGCTTGCGGTCAGCAACCTCGCCACGGTCATCGTCTACATCGTGATGGCCCTGTTCGCCGCACTCGGGCTGGAGCCCATCGTCGAGTGGCTGATGCGCCACCACGTGAAGCGGGGGTGGGCGATCGTGATCGTGTTCTTCGCGTTCGCCGTGGTGCTGCTCGCCGTCCTCTGGACCATCATCCCCGTCGTCGTCACACAGATCGCCCAGTTCGTGCGCGACATCCCGGGCCTGATCAGCAGCGTCGAACAGGCTGACTGGTTCCTTTACCTGCAGGGGCTGTTCGGCGACACGCTGACCGATCTGCTGAACCATCTCGAGACCTTCCTCAGCGATCCCGGGAACATCGCCGCCATCGGCGGGGGAGCGCTGCAATTCGGCATCGGCATCGTGACCGTGATCTCAGGGGCCGTGATCACCCTTGTGCTCACGCTCTACTTCTTGGCGTCGCTGCCGTCGATGAAGCGCAGCTTCTACCGCATGGTGCCGGCACGCAACCGCGACGGCCTGCAGTCGATGACCGAGCAGATCACGAGCTCGATCGGCGGCTACCTGATCGGCATGGTCGTGCTCGCGTTCAGCAACGCCGTGATCGCGACGGTGCTCCACATCGTGCTCGGTCTGCCGTTCCCGGCCCTCATGGGCGTCATCGCGTTCCTCATCACGCTGATCCCCCTCATCGGCTCGGTGCTGTTCTGGGTGACGGCCAGCGTGCTCGCCCTGTTCACCGACCCCATCACGGCGCTCATCTTCGCCGCCGCGTACCTGGTCTACATGCAGATCGAGGCGTACGTGCTGACCCCCAAGGTGATGAACCGCACCATCGAGATCCCCGGGGCCCTCGTCGTGATCGGTGCGCTCGTCGGGGGAACGCTGCTGGGGCTTGTCGGCGCGCTCGTCGCGATCCCCGTCTCGGCGTCGATCCTGCTGATCATCAAGCAGGTCTGGGTGCCCCGCCAGGACGCCAAGGTCTGAGCCCACCCGCCGGCGCGAGCTCGACACACCAACGATCGCGCGAAATCGATCGCATTGCGGGTCGTTTCACGCGAAGTCTGATTTCTCGGCGGCACGTGAGCCGTGCCTCGCACCCGTGCCCGGCGCGCGTTCAGCCGGCGGCGAGCAGCGCCGTCGGAGAGGGCGCCTCCACGCGATGCCGCACACGGCCCGGAACGCCGGTGCGGAGGTCCAGCGACGACGACGCGACCTCGTGCGAATGCTGCCCCGCGACCAGGAGCGTGTCGTGCACGACGATGTGATCGCGGGGCCACGCGACGCCCGCATCGACGAGCGCCACATGCTCGAGCCGCTCCCCCGCGCCCGTGACCCGCAGGACCGCGATGGTGTCGCTGCCCCGCAGCCCGGCGTAGAGCACGTGCCCGTCACGGGAAGGCACCAGACCGGCGCCCGCATCCGTGGCCAGCGCTCCCGGCGGTGACGGCGCGGCCGAGACCAGGCGCCACCTGCCGGTGCGGTCGGCGCCGAGCACGTAGACCTCGCTCGAGAGCTCCGTCACGACGTAGAGGTATCCGCTCGGGTGCACGACCATGTGTCGCGGCCCGCTTCCGCGCGGCAGCACCACCTCGTGGTCGAGGCCGAGCCGGGTGCCCTCGTCGCGCCAGATGCGCACGAGGTCGAGCCCGAGATCGGTGGTGGCGATGCGCCCGTCGCGCAAGAACGCCGCGGCATGCGCCCGGGAGACGCTCGCGTCGGCGTCGGCCGGCCGGGCCGCCGCCTCGGCTCCGTCGGCCCCGTTCCCATCGGCGCCGGTCGCCTCGTCCTCGCCACCGGCATCCGGGATCAGGTGCGCGTACTCGCCGGCCGCCTCGCGCAGCGCGCGTGTCGCCACGACCAGATCGATGCCGCCTGCCATCGGGGCCGCCGCCGCGCCCCCCGCGTGCGGATCGCGAGCGGCCTGCGCCACGCTCGTACCCGACGGGGCTCCCGTCGCATCCAGCGCGACGCGCACGACGCGCCCGTCGCCCCAGCAGCTCGCGACGAGAAAAGTGCCGTCGGGCGCGACCGCGGCGTGGCAGACCGCCTCACCGATCTCGACCGGACGGCCGAGCGGCACGAGCGTGCGCTCTCCTGTGCGGGCGAAAGCCGCGAGACGGCCCTGCTTCTCGAGCGTCGCGTAGACGACGTCCTTCGTCGGGTGGGCGGCGAGCCACGACGGCGAGGGCGCCGAGCGGACCGTGCCGAGAAACGCCAGCGGACCGCCCGCGAGCCCCTCGTGCTCGCCGGCCGACAGGGCGCCGATGCCCTGGGCCTCGGCATCCATGTCGGCACCCCACCCGCCGAGCCAGAACAGCATGTCAGTCGAGGAGGTCGTGGCGGACGACGACCGCGTCGCGGGCCGGGCCGACGCCGATCACCGAGATGCGGGTGCCGCTCATCCGCTCGAGCGCGAGCACGTACTCCTGCGCCCGCGTCGGGAGGTCGTCGAAGTGCCGGGCGCCCGAGATGTCCTGCTTCCACCCCGGGAAGTACTCGTAGACGGGGGTCGCATGATGGAAGTCCGTCTGGTTCACGGGCACTTCGTCGAAGCGACGGCCGCCTACGTCGTAGGCGACGCACACCGGGATGCGGTCGAATCCGCTCAGGATGTCGAGCTTGGTCAGCACGAGGTCGGTGATGCCGTTGATCCGGGTCGCGTAGCGGGTGATCGGGGCGTCGTACCAGCCCACCCGGCGCGGGCGGCCCGTCGTCGTGCCGAACTCGAATCCGCGCGAGCGGAGCGTGTCTCCGTCGTCGTCGAACAGCTCCGTCGGGAACGGCCCGGCTCCCACGCGCGTCGTGTACGCCTTGACGATGCCGACGATGCGATCGAGCCGGTTGGGGCCGATCCCGGAACCCGTGGAGGCGCCACCGGCGGTCGCCGACGACGATGTCACGAACGGATAGGTGCCGTGATCGACGTCGAGCATCGTCGCCTGCCCGCCCTCGAACACGACGACGTCGCCGGCATCCAGCGCGTCGCTGAGCAGCAGACCCGTGTCGTCGACGAGGGGCGCGAGCCGTGCGGCATACGAGAGCAGCTCGTCGACGATCTCGTCGACGGTGATCGCCCGGCGGTTGAACACCTTGACCAGCAGATGGTTCTTCTGATCGAGCGCCCCCTCGACCTTCTGGCGCAGGATGTTCTCGTCGAAGAGGTCCTGCACGCGGATGCCGACCCGGTTGATCTTGTCGGCGTAGGCCGGGCCGATGCCGCGCCCCGTCGTGCCGATCTGCCGCTTGCCGAGGAACCTCTCGGTGACCTTGTCGAGCGTGCGGTGGTACTGCGTGATGAGGTGGGCGTTCGCGCTCACCCGCAGCTTGGAGGTGTCGACCCCTCGGGCACGCAGCGCCTCGAGCTCGGCGAACAGCACCTCGGGGTCGACGACGACCCCGTTGCCGATCACGGGGGTCACCCCGGGCGAGAGGATGCCGGAGGGCAGCAGGTGCAGCGCGTATTTCTCGTCGCCGATGACGACCGTGTGGCCGGCGTTGTTGCCGCCGTTGAACTTCACGACCCAGTCGGTACGGTCTCCGAGCAGGTCGGTGGCCTTGCCCTTGCCCTCGTCACCCCACTGCACGCCGATGATCACGATTCCTGGCATGAAAGCCTCTCGGTGTCGTCAGGACGGGTACACCCCATCCTATCGGCGTGCGCCGCGGGGCTATGGTGATCGCATGCTCCCCTCCTCCGGCTGGGCCTGGACCTGGTCCTTCGTGCGCATCGCCACCGCGATCCTCGGCGTCGCCGCGATCATCGCCCAGCTCGTGCGGAGCGTGTCGAACGCGAACGCGGCCGGGTCGGGACCCGCCTCAGACGTGGCGACCGTGGTCACCAACTTCCTCAGCTTCTTCACGATCCAGTCCAACCTCGCCGCGGCCCTCACGCTCGCGTTCGGCGCGATCTGGTTCTGGACCCGGGGCCGGCGCACGCAGGATGCCGAACCCCGTGCGTTCGCGATCGTGCTGGTGTGCGTCACGACCTACATGCTCATCACGGGCATCGTCTACAACCTGCTGCTGCGCACGATCGCACTCGCGCCGGGCGAGACCGTGCCGTGGTCGAACGAGTGCCTGCACGTCGTCATCCCGACGATCATGCTGCTCGACCTGCTGTTCGCTCCCCGCCGCCGCCGACTGCCGTGGCGAATCGTGCCGGTCGTGCTCGCCTTTCCTGCGGCGTGGATCGTCTACACCATGGTGCGCGCCCCCTTCATCACCAATCCGGGTTCGGGTGCGTCCTACTGGTATCCCTACCCCTTCCTCGACCCCTATGGCGACGGCGGCTGGGCCAGCGTGATCGCCTACATCGTCGCGATCGCGCTCGCGACCCTCGCGATCGGCTACATCGCCGTGGGCGTCGGGCACTGGCGCGCCCACCGTGCCCCGGTTCCCGGGAACGCGACCGGGGATGCCGAGGGCGGCGCAGCCGGGCCCTCCCCGCGTTCTCGGCGGTCGGGGGCGGCTCGGTAGACTCGAGGCATGTCGAAGGTCCTTCAGTCTCTGCCCATCGGCGATCGCGTCGGCATCGCCTTCTCCGGGGGACTGGACACCTCCGTCGCCGTCGCGTGGATGCGCGACAAGGGGGCGATCCCCTTCACCTACACCGCCGACCTCGGCCAGTACGACGAGGACGACATCGCCTCGATCCCCGATCGCGCACTCGAGTACGGCGCCGAGGCGTCACGACTGATCGACAGCAAGACGGCACTCGTCGAGCAGGGACTCGCCGCGCTCTCGTGCGGCGCGTTCCACATCCGCTCCGGCGGCCGCACCTACTTCAACACCACGCCGCTCGGGCGAGCGGTGACCGGCACCATGCTCGTGCGCGCGATGAAGGCCGACGGCGTCGACATCTGGGGCGACGGGTCGACCTACAAGGGCAACGACATCGAGCGCTTCTACCGCTACGGCCTGCTCGCCAACCCCGCGCTTCGCATCTACAAGCCCTGGCTCGACGCCGACTTCGTCACCGAGCTCGGCGGGCGCCAGGAGATGAGCGAATGGCTCGTCGCGCACGGATTCCCGTACCGCGATTCCGCCGAGAAGGCCTATTCGACCGACGCCAACATCTGGGGCGCGACGCACGAGGCCAAGACCCTGGAGCACCTCGACGTCTCACTCGAGACGGTGGATCCGATCATGGGCGTGCGCTTCTGGGACCCGGCCGTCGACATCGACACCGAAGACGTCACGGTCACCTTCGACGCCGGCCGTCCGGTCGCCCTCAACGGCGCCGAGTTCAGCGATCCGGTGGCCCTCGTGCGCGAGGCCAACGCCATCGGCGGCCGGCACGGACTCGGGATGAGCGACCAGATCGAGAACCGCATCATCGAGGCCAAGTCGCGCGGCATCTACGAGGCGCCGGGCATGGCCCTCCTCTTCATCGCCTACGAGCGCCTGGTCAACGGCATCTTCAACGAGGACACGGTCGCGACCTATCACGAGCAGGGCCGCCGCCTCGGCCGCCTGATGTACGAGGGGCGGTGGCTCGAGCCCCAGTCGCTCATGCTGCGCGAGTCGATCCAGACCTGGGTGGGCTCGGCCGTCAACGGCTCCGTGACGCTGCGCCTGCGGCGCGGCGACGATTACACGATCCTCGACACGACGAGCGCGAACCTGTCGTACTCTCCCGAGAAGCTGTCGATGGAACGCGTCGGGGATGCCGCCTTCGGACCGACCGACCGCATCGGCCAGCTCACCATGCGCAACCTCGACATCGCCGACTCCCGCACCCGGCTCGAGCAGTACACGGCCGACGCCCTGATCGGCGGGGCGACGGGAGACCTGATCGGCACGATGGATGCCGGGGGCGCCCCGCAGATCACCGGGCACGCCGCACCGTTCGACGCCGATCGGGAAGCCCTCGCCGACGCCGTGGACGAGGCATCCGAGTCTGCCGCGTTCGACTCCGGCACGGACTGACGCGGCCGGCCCCGTCGTCAGCCGCCGGCGGCCGGCGGCGTCTCGCGCGAGCGTTCCAGCTCGTCGGTGTACAGCGTCGTGCGATCGTAGGTGCCGTTGCGGTACGCGGCCCGGCCGATCATGTGCGCGGACAGCGGCGCGGTCGCCAGCTGGAACAGCACGACCGGCAGCAGGAACGCCGCCACCTGCCACGAGCGCAGCGACAGGGCGACGGCCACCGCGATGAGGATCAGGCCCAGCACCTGCGGCTTTGTGGCCGCGTGCAGCCGGACCGGCACGTCACGCCAGCGCACGAGCCCGATCGAGGCGATCAGGCAGAGGAGCGCGCCGACCAGCACGAGCACGAGAGCCGTGCCGTCGGCGATCGCGCTCCAGTCGATGCCCGCGACGAAGGTGGATGCTGTCTCGGTCACTGCGGGTTGTCCCTCCTGGCGACGAAGCGCGCCACCGCGATCGATCCGAAGACGCCGACGGCGGCGATGATCAGCAGCACCGGCAGGGTGCGTGTGTGCTGGTTGTAGACCATCTCGGCCCCGAGGATGCACATCACCTCGGTGAGGACGACATCGGCCGCGACGACCCGGTCGAGGATCGACGGTCCGAGCACGATGCGCACGAGCGCGACGAGCGCCGCCGCGGCGAAGACGACGAGCGTGACGACGATGATCGGGTTCACGTCGGCGTGCCTCCCTGCCGCGGGGTCTCGATGGCGGACGCCCGGATGGTCTCGAGCTGGGCGCGGGATCCCACCGCTCGCACGATGCGCGCCTCCCAGCCCCAGACGGAGCGCCGCTGCGCGTCCACGTCCTCCTCGGAGTCGACCCCGATCACGTGCACGTACAGCATCCGGCGGTCCCGGTCGGTCTCGACGATGAGAGAACCGGGGATCAGCGACGCGGTCACGCCGGTGTGGGTCATGATCAGGTCGTCGTCGACGCGGAGTGGCACCGCGATGATCGCGGCGCCGGGCTGGCGTCGCACGTCGAGCACCTGCCACGCGACGAGGAGCGAGCCGCGCACGAGCGCACCCAAGAACGTCACGACGAACACGAGGCCCCACCACAGGTTGACGCGCCCCGACAGCTCCACCGGCGGCAGCCGGAAGACGCGGGTCACGACCACGGCCACGATGAGGCCCGTCACGAAGGCGAGCGCGGTGAACTGACCCCACAGCAGCATCCACAGGGCGATCAGCCAGACGAAGAAGGGCAGCTGCACCCAGAGCCGCCGGCCCAGGGAGCGCGGGCGTCGATCGGGCGTCATTCGTCCACCTCCCCGTCGAGCTGCACGATCATCACCGGGTCGGCCAGCGCGGCGCCGGCCCGCATGCACAGGTCGAACAGGGGACCCGCGAACACCGTGAGTGCCAGCGTGACGCCCACCATCCCCGCGGTGGCGGTGGTCATGATCCCCGATGTCGCCCGACGACGGGTCTGGACGGCCGCCGCGGGCGCATTACCGAGGTAGGCGATCCGCGACTCCGTCTCGGACGAGTCATCCTCCTCGCGCCAGAAGGCGAGGTTCCACGCCCGCATGAGCGCGTACAGCGTCAGCAGCGAGGTGACGATACCGCCGACGATCAGAACCATCATGACCGGCGTGCCGACCGTCGCGGCGGCGTCGAAGAGCGCGAACTTGCCGATGAATCCCGAGAAGGGCGGCAGCCCGCCGAGGTTGACGGCGGGGATGAAATAGAGCACCGCGATGACGGGGGCCGCGCGCATCAGCCCCTTCACCCGCAGGATCGACGTGCTGCCCGCGCGTCGTTCGATGAGCCCGATCGCGAGGAAGAGGGTGGTCTGCACGACGATGTGATGGACCATGTAGTAGATCGTCGCGCCATAGGCCGCGGGCGTCGCGATCGCCAGCCCGAAGATCATGTACCCGACGTGGCTGACGAGCGTGAACGACAGGATGCGTTTCAGCTCCGCCTGCGCCACGGCGCCGAGCACCCCGACGATCATCGTGGCGAGGGCGATCACCATCAGCAGGAAGTTCACGTCGCTGTCGGCGAAGAGCTGCGTCTCGGTGCGGATGATCGCGTAGACGCCGACCTTCGTCAGCAGTCCCGCGAACACCGCCGTGACGGGCGCGGGGGCCGTCGGATACGAGTCCGGCAGCCAGAACGACAGGGGGAAGACGGCGGCCTTGATGCTGAAGGCGACGAGCAGCAGCAGATGCAGCACGAGCTGCACCTCGTCCGGCATCTCGGTCATCCGGTCCGCGATCTGGGCCATGTTGACGGTGCCGAGCGAGCCGTAGATGGCGGCGATCGCCGAGAGGAACAGGATCGAGGACACCAGCGACACGACGATGTAGACGACGCCGGTGCGGATGCGGGACTCGGTGCTGCCGAGGGTGATGAGCACGTACGAGGCGACCAGCAGGATCTCGAAGCCCACGTAGAGGTTGAACAGGTCGCCCGCGATGAAGGCGGTGAAGATCCCTGCTCCGAGGATGAGGTACGACGGATAGAAGATCGACACCGGCGTCTCTTCGTCGCCGTCGGCCGCGCCCTGACCCACCGAGAAGATCAGCACCGCGATCAGCACCACGCTCGAGACCATCACCAGCAGCGCGGCGAGCCGGTCGACGTAGAGCACGATGCCCACCGGCACGGGCCAGCCGCCCACCGAGACCGCGATGGGCGTGCCCTGGTCGACGGCCACCAGCAGCACGGCGGCGATCACCAGCACCAGGGCCAGCGTCGCGACTGAGACGGCCACCTGCAGTCGCGGACGACGGCCGAAGATCAGCGTGATCGCGGCCCCGAGCAGGGGAAGGGTGACCAGCAGTGGGACGAGCGCGCTCATGCTCATGCGTCCTCCCCCCGATCGGAACGGGGGGCGCGCCGGGGCGTGTCGGTGGGCGCGTCGTCACGCAGGGCGGGAACGTCGCTGCTGTGCAGCACCGTGATGGGGGCGGTGTCGGTGCCCACGAAGTCGGTCGCGGCATCCGCCTCGATCCCCTCGTCGTCCATGACGACGTCGGGACCGATGCCGCGCTCGCGCACCTCGATGTCGGCCTCGTCGTCGAAGACCGTGTCGGCCTGCCCGAGCTGCCAGGACCGGTAGATCAGGGCGAGCAGGAACGCCGATATCCCGAACGTGATGACGATGGCCGTCAGCATCAGCGCCTGCGGCAGCGGATCCGAGACGTCGTCGACGCCGTAGAACGGGGCGGCACCCGGTGCGCCCAACATGATCAGCAGCAGCAGGTTGGCGGCGTTGCCGAGCAGCAGGAACCCGATCAGCACCCGCGTCAGACTGCGCTCGAGCATCGCATAGACGCCGCACGCGAAGAGCGCGGCCATGATGATGATGAGGGTCAGCGAGGCGGGCATCAGACGTTCACCGCCGGTGCGGATGGGTCGGCCTGCGCGCGCAGCTGCTGCGCCTGGCGGTCGACTTCGGCACCCAGACTGCGCAGCACGTCGAGCACGAGGCCGACGACGACGAGGTACACGCCGATGTCGAAGATCGTCGATGTGACGAACTCGACATGGCCGAGGACCGGCACCTGCGCCTCCCAGAAGGCGCTCGTCAGCGGTGCGGCGCCGAAGGCCAGGGGCACGATCGCGCACCCGACGGCGAGCGTCATGCCGGCGCCGAGCAGCATGCCGGCATCCGTCGGCGCCGCGACGCCCAGCTCGTAGCGGCCGCCGGCGATGTAGCGCATCACGAGCGCCATGCCGGCGACGAGTCCGCCGGCGAAGCCGCCACCGGGAAGGTTGTGTCCGGCGAAGAGCAGATAGATCGACACCACGATGATGGAGTGGAACAGGATCCGCACGATCACCTCGAGCACGATGGAGCGGTTCTCAGGCCGAAGGCGCGAGCCGCCGAGCAGCCATGCCCGTGGCTGCATGCGCAGAGGACCCGTCTGCGGCTGGTGGCCTCCGCCGCCGGTCTCGACGAGGGGACGGCGCAGGCCCCGACGCGTTGCGACCGTCGGCAGACCACTGGTGAGCGTCTGCAGGTTGTCGGAACGATGCGTGACGAAGACCAGCGAGGCGACGCCGGTGGCGGCGAGGATCAGCACCGACAGCTCGCCCATCGTGTCCCAGCCGCGGATGTCGACGAGGGCCACGTTCACGACGTTCTGCCCGTGTCCGATCTCGTAGGCCAGTTCGGGCCAGGGCGTCGAGACGGGGGAGTGGACGCGCGCGCCGGTGGCGATGACGGCGATGACGGCCATCACGAGGCCGACGGCGCCCGCGAGCACCGCACGCACCAGGGGGGCGACCGAGGCGTTGTGATCGCCCATCCGAGACGGCAGGCGGCGGAGCACGAGGGCGAACGCGACGAGTGTGACCGTCTCGATCAGGATCTGGGTGATCGCGAGGTCCGGAGCACCGCTCGCGCCGAACAGCACCACCATGCCGAGGCCCGTGATCGACACCATGACCACGCCGGTGAAGCGCTTGCGGGCGCGGACGGCGCCGATTCCGGCCGCGATCATCACGGGTGCCACGACGAGCTGCCAGGGGGACTGCCACGCGTCGAGCTGCGCGCGCCATGTGGGGGACGCCAGCACCGCCGTGCCCTCGGCGGCGACCAGCACGACGAAGATCGTGCCCACGTAGATCGGCAGCGAGCCGCGCTGGGTGAGCGTCGTCGTCACGACCGAGAGACGGTCGACCACTCGGATGATGCCGTAGTAGGCGTCGGCCGCCGTGAAGGGGATCAGGCGGGCCCGCTCGTCCCACTTCACCCGCAGGGCGAGCCAGAACACGAGGGCACCCACGGCGAGGGACCCCAGCGAGAGGAACAACGCGGGCTCCAGCCCGTGCCACAGCGCGAGGTGATACGCGTACTCCGGGGCGGGCAGGCCGGCCGGAGCGGCGGGGGCACCGTCGGCATAGCCCACGAGCGCGACGTCGAGCCACGGGGCCGCGAAGCCGCCGACGAGCGAGAGCAGCGCGAGCACGCCGGGAGCCGCGACGAACCCGAGCGGCGGCGAGGGCCATTCCGTCTGCGGAACATCCCTCTTGACCGCAAAGGCTCCCCAGAGGAACCGCAGGCCGTACGCCATCGTCAGCACCGAACCGGCGACCACCCCGAGGAGCGCGACGAGGCCCCACGCCGAGCCCTCGACGGTTGCGGCGAGCAGCGCCGAGAGGGCGGCCTCCTTCGCCACGAAGCCGATGGTCGGGAAGAACCCGACCATCGAGGCGATCGCGATGACCGCGGTGATGGCGAGCACGGGCGCCCGCCGCCACAACCCCGACAGTTCGAAGACGTCACGGGTCGACAGCTGCCGGTCGATGATCCCGACGACGAGGAACAGGCAGGATTTGAACAGCGCGTGCCCGATCAGCAGAGCCAGCCCCGCAAGGGCGGCGTCGCGCGTGCCGAACCCCAGCACGACCGTGAGGAAGCCCAGCTGGCTGACCGTGCCGAAGGCCAGGATCCTCTTGAGGTCGCGCTCCCGGAGCGACTGGATGCCGCCGAGGAGCATCGTGAAGACACCCAGCGAGATGACGACCGGCCGCCACGCGGCCGCGTCCCCGAAGACGGGGGCGAACAGGGCGATCAGGTAGATGCCGGCCTTCACCATCGCGGCGGCATGCAGATAGGCGCTGACCGGTGTCGGCGCCGCCATCGCCCCGGGCAGCCAGAAGTGGAACGGGAAGATCGCGGACTTGCTGAGAGCGCCGACCAGGATCAGCACGAGCGCGGCATTGACGACACCGCCGCCGGGCGCCATCGCGAGGATCGTCGACAGGCTCGAGGTGCCGGTGTCGACGACGAGGAGGACGACGCCGATCAGCATGACGAGACCGCCGAGCGACGTGACCAGGAGCGCCTGCAGGGCCGACCGACGACTGCCCGCACGTCGGTGGTAGTAGCCGATCAGCAGGTAGGAGAGAACGCTGGTGATCTCCCAGAACATCACGAGAACGACGATGTCGTCGGTGAGGACGAGTCCGTACATGGCACCCGCGAAGGCGAGCAGCACCGCGGAGAACTGGCCGATCCCGTCGGTCTTGCCCCGGAAGTACCAGCGGCAGTAGAGCAGCACCAGGGCCCCCACACCGGTGACGACGAGCGCCATCACCCAGGCGAGCACGTTCATGCGCATGGACAGCTGCACGCCGAGGGCAGGGATCCAGTCGTATGCCTCCGCGGGTATCGATCCCGAGATCACCAGCGGCGCACGCAGCAGGGCATCGGTGAAGGCGACGAGCGCCATCGCGACGGCGACGTAGAACGCGCGCGTCCCGATCAGGCGGACGAACCACGGCATGGCGAGCGAGACCAGGCCGAAGGCCGCGAGGATGAGCAGCATGGGCGTCTCCTCGGGCTGATGGGCCGCGGGCGGCTCGCGGGGCGGACGTCGTCAGACCATCCTAGTCGAGGCGAGGGCGGAGTCCGCTGGTGTTGCCGTGCCGGAACGCACAGCTGAACCGCACGGACGCCGCGTCCTCGCCAGAGAGCATGCGCACGACCGCGTCCGCGGCGGCGCGGCCCTTGGCCGCAGCGGGTTGGGCCAGCGTCGTCAGCTCGTACGGGGCGAACCCGTCGAGGGCGATGCCGTCGAAACCGGTGACGCTGAGGTCCTGCGGCACCCGCAGCCCGCACTCCTCGGCGGCGCGGATCACGCCCGCCGCGAGCAGGTCGCTCTGGGCGATGACAGCGGTCGGCGGGTTGACGGCCCTGAGGAGGGCAGCGCCCGCCTCCCAGCCCTCGTCGATCAGGCTCGCCGCGGTCTCGAAGACCGTCGCGTCGGGGTACACCTCGCGCGCGCCCCGAAGCCGCTCGCGAGTGACGTCGATGCTCGGGTCGTCCTCTCTGGACGCGGCGACGAGGCCTCGCCTGCGCCGGCCGCTCCATGGCAGCGTCACGATGGCGACGTGCTCGTGACCGAGTCGACGCAGGTGCTCGGCCGCCTGACGCTGTGCGTCGAGGTTGTCGAGGTCGATGCGGGGGATGCCGGCCCCGGCATCCCCCTCGATGACGACCACCGGGATGCCCCGCGCGCGGAGGATCTCGAGCGAGGCAGCGAGGCGTCCGCTGGCGCCGACGAGCACGACGGCGTCGACGAGCGCCGTCTCGAGAGACAGGGCCGGTTCGGCAGGCGGGGCCGGTTCGCTCGTGCTCGCCGGCACTTCGTCTCTCAGCAGCAGCAGACCCGCGCCGAGTGGGGCGACGCCCTCGGCCAGGCCATCCATCATCAGCGTCTTGACCGGGTCGAGGAAGGCGGCGCCCAGTCGCTCCTCGAACACGACGCCGACCACGCCGCTGCGGCCGCGTCGCAGCGAAGCGGCACGGGGGTCGGGACCGGTGTAGCCGAGCCGGTCGGATGCCGCGCGCACGCGGCGACGGGTGGCGTCGGCGACGGGCGCCTTGCCGCTGAAGACCACGGATGCGGTCGAGGGCGAGACGCCGGCTTCGCGGGCGACGTCAGCGATCGTGGGGCGCCCTGTGGCCATGGGTCCTCCGAAGACGGGGTCGGGCGTGCCGTCCAGCGGTCATCGTAGCGGCATGCGAGCGCGTAATCGAATCGATTCGATAGACTGAGCGCCATGTCCCTTCCCGCCCGCGACGTCGGCGTCGACGCGCGACCAGACGCGAGAACCCTCCGACGCTGGAAGATCGCGATCTTCGCGATCTTCGCCGCGAGCGGGCTCGCGCTGGCCACCTGGGCCTCCCGGGTGCCGGCCATCAAAGACACGCTCGCAATCGACAACGTCGACGTCGGGCTGATGCTTCTCGTGGCCGGCGCAGCCTCGCTCGTCGGCCTCTCACTCGCCTCCGTGCTTCTGGCACGCGTGGGTGCGCGCCGCAGCATGTTCGCCGCGATGATCGTCTACGCCCTCGGGGTCGGCCTCGTCGGCGTCGGCGCCGACCTCGCGGGCTCATACCCCCTCGTCGTGCTGGGTCTGGCCCTGTTCGGGCTGGGCAACGGCGCCGTCGACGTGATGATGAACGTCGAGGGGGCGGCCATCGAGACGGCGACCGCCAAGACGCTGCTGCCGCTGTTCCACGCCTCGTTCAGCTTCGGCACCGTGCTGGGCGCGGGTGCCGGCGCCCTCGCGGCGCTCTGGGGCGCCGACGTGTTCACCCACGCGTCGATCATCACCGCGCTGATCCTGGCCATCGCGTTCGGCAGCATGCGCGCCGTGCCCGCCCGCCAGGCGGCGATGGACCCGGACGCCCCCGGTGCGAGGGGCACGTCGCGGCGCGCCCGGCTCGCGGCCGCGCTGTCGGCGTGGCGGGAGCCACGCACGTACGCGCTCGGGATCGTCATCCTCGGGATGGCCTTCGCCGAGGGCGGGGCGAACGATTGGCTCGCCCTCGGGATGGTGGACGGGCACGGCGCCGACGAGGCCCTCGGCGCGCTGGGCCTCGCGACCTTCTCCGTCAGCATGACCGCGATGCGGCTGGTCGGCGGACCGCTCGTCGACCGCTTCGGACGGGTCGCGACGCTGCGCGTCCTGGCCGTGACCTCCGCTGTCGGCCTGCTGTTGTTCATCCTCGCGCCGACCCTTCCCCTGGTCTTCGTCGGCGCGGCCCTGTGGGGCGCAGGCACGTCGCTCGGCTTTCCCCTCGGGATGTCGGCGGCGGCGGACGATCCCGCTCGCGCGGCGGCACGCGTCAGTGCGGCCGCGGCGATCGGCTACCTCGCCTTCTTGTGCGGTCCCCCGCTGCTGGGCTTCCTCAGCGAGCAGATCGGGCTGCTCCCGACGCTGTTCCTCCTCGTCGTGCTCATCGTCGCCTCCGGCCTCGCCTCCGCCGCGACCCGGCCGCTGCCCGGGACGCAGGTGGGCGCCGGCCGCCACTAGGCTCGTCGGGTGCGACTTGTCATCGCCCGCTGCAGCGTCGACTACTCCGGACGGCTCAGCGCGCACCTCCCTCCCGCGACGCGGCTGCTCGTGTACAAGAGCGACGGCAGTCTGCTCGTGCACTCCGACGGCGGAAGCTACAAGCCGCTCAACTGGATGAGCCCGCCGTGCACCGTCACCCTCGAGCAGCCCGACGAGGATGCCGCCGCGGTCGGCGTCGTCGAGCGCTGGCGGGTGCAGCACGCCAAGACGGGTGACGCGCTGGTGGTGAACATCTTCGAGGTGCTGCACGACTCATCCCACGAGCTGGGCATCGATCCCGGCCTGCAGAAGGACGGCGTCGAGGCCGACCTGCAACGCCTGCTGGCCGAGCAGGTGCAGCTCGTGGGCGAAGAGCTCACGCTCGTGCGCCGGGAGTTCCCGACGGCCATCGGCCCCGTCGACCTCCTCCTGCGCGATCCCGCGGGCGGCACGATCGCGGTCGAGGTCAAGCGCCGCGGCGACATCGACGGCGTCGAGCAGCTCACCCGCTACCTCGAGCTGCTGGGGCGCGATCCGCACCTCGCTCCCGTGACGGGCGTCTTCGCCGCACAGGAGATCAAGCCTCAGGCTCGCGTGCTGGCGGTCGATCGCGGCATCCGGTGTCTCACGCTCGACTACGACGACATGAAGGGCACCGAGTCCGGCGCACCGCGCCTGTTCTAGGGATACCCGGTCATTGAGCGAGGCCCGAAGGGCCGAGAAGAAATGACCTGCCCGCGCGTTTCGTCTCGCTCCGCTCGCTCATCGACCGAGACCGCCCGACCCGTAGGCTGGATCCATGCCCGTCGCCTCGCCCTGGTCCTGTGTCCTCTGGGACGTCGACGGCACCGTCGTCGACGCATCCGACGCCATCCTCCACCGTCTCACCGTCACGCTGGAGCACTACGGGCGCACCCCGCCGACCCGTGCCGAGCTGGTGCACTGGATCGGGCCGCCGATGTTCCAGTCGCTGCAGGACCAGGCGGGAATGGACCCCGAGCTCGCCGCCGAGGCGGTCGCGTGGTATCGCGAGCTCGGCGCCCGCGAGGGATACGTGCGCGGTGCGCGCCTGTTCCCCGGCATCGGCGAGATGATCCGCGACCTGGCCGCGGCCGGCGTGGCCCAGGCCACCGCGAGCAGCAAGCCCGAGACGCAGGTGCGCATGCTCATGGATCACTTCGAGCTCACCCCCGCCTTCACGACCCTCGTCGGAGCGACGGCCGATGAGCGCACGCTCAGCGCCAAGGCCGACATCGTGGCCGAGGCGCTGCGGCGGCTGGATGTCGCGGGCGTCGACATCTCGCGTCCGGTGCTGGTCGGCGACCGGCACCACGACGTCGACGGGGCGGCGGTGCACGACGTGCCCGTCATCTTCGTGCGGTGGGGGTTCAGCTGGCCGCACGAGTCCGAGGGCGCGTCGGCGGTCGTCTCGGGTCCCGACGAGCTGCGTGGCCTGCTGCTCCCGCCGATGGCGGATCGCTAGCCTGACATCGTGACCGACAGCGCTTCATCGACCACCCGCCCGCGCCGCGTCGCCCTCGTCGTGCGCCGCATGCCCGCGACCCTGGTGCTCATCGCCCTGATGATCGCCGCCGGCGTCGCCGGGCAGGGCCTGTGGCAGCCCGTCACCGGGCAGCCGTGGTTCGACGCCGTCGCCTACGGGCTGCCGGCTCTCGAGTCGGGCCGGTGGTGGACCGTGGTGACGGGCACCTTCCTCGTGGCCCACCCGCTCGTGTACATCCCGACGCTGCTGAGCTTCGCGGGGATGGCCTTCGTCGAACTGCGTCGCGGGTCGCGGGTCGCGCTGCTGTACTTCACGATCGGGCAGCTCTTCGCGATCTTCGCGACCGCGGCGTTCCTCATGGTGGGGCAGCTGCTGCCGTGGCCCTGGGCGATCGACCTGGCCGGTCAGCTCGACGTGGGTCCCTCGGGCGGGACGATGGCCTGCATCGCCGCCGCGGTCGGCCTGCTCCGAGCGCCATGGCGACAGCGCGGCTGGCTCGTCGTGTTCACCTACGCGGCCGTCAGTCTCTTTCTGCTCGGCGACCTCGCCGATGTCGAGCACACGTTCGCGATCCTGCTCGTACTCGCCCTCGACCGCTCGTTCCGAATCCAGCGCTCCACCGTGCGCGAACAGCGCCTCCTCGCGTTCTTCGCCGTGCTCGCCCTCGGTGCCATCCAGGTGCTGACGCTGCTCCTGCCCACCGACGGCCCGTTCGGTCCCACGGCACCCCTCGACGGGCCCTGGCTCGACGCGGGCATCGACACCCTCGTCGCCCTGATCGTCGCCACCGGGCTGCGCCGAGGACGCCGCTGGTCGTGGGTGCTCTCGATCGTCTGGGTGGGCGTGAACATCCTCGTCGCCGCCCTGCTCGTGACCGCGATCGCCCTGAACATCGGCCAGATCGAGTCCTTCTACGGCGACCCCGACGTGGCGCTGGCCACCAGCATGCTGTGGATCGCCTTCGGGGTCTACCTCGTCGCCGCACGGCGTGCGTTCCGCGTGCGCCGCCGCAAGCGGTTCGCCGGCCGCGAGCCGGTCTCGGTCGACGAGGTGCGCCGGACGATCCGCGCGCACGGCGGTGGCACGCTGTCGTGGATGGCGACGTGGGACGGCATGGCCTACCTGCGCACGAGCGGCGGGATCGTCCCGTTCCAGGAGCGCCTCGGCGTCGCGATCGCACTCGCCGATCCGCTGGGCCCACCGGCATCCATCGACGAATCTGTGCGCGAGTACGTGCGCGAATGCGAGAACCAGGGTCTGATCCCGTGCTTCTTCAGCAGCAGCGCGGTCACGAGGGACGCCACGCCGGAGGGCTGGCGCTCGGTGGTGATCGCCGATGACACCATCGTCGATCTCGACGGTCTGGAATTCACGGGCAAGAAGTGGTCGGCCGTGCGGCAGGCACTCAACCGCGGCGAGCGCGACGGCATGACGGTGCGCCTGACGACCCTCGCGGCCGAACCGTGGGGTGTGCGCCAGCAGCTGCGGGCGATCTCGGAGTCCTGGGTGGGCGACAAGGGACTGCCCGAGATGCGCTTCACGCTCGGCACCCTGCAGGAGGCCGAGGACTCCGAGGTGCGGCTCGCGATCGCGATCGCCCCGAACGGCGACGTCGACGGGTTCCTGTCGTGGCTGCCGATCTACGGCGAGGACGGGCAGGTGCGCGGGTGGACGCTCGATCTGATGCGCCGACGTGACGGCGGATTCGGTCCGGTGATGGAGTATCTCATCGGCGCCTCCGCACGGGACTTCGGCGCGGAGGGCGCGCAGATCCTCTCGCTCTCCGGCGCCCCGCTCGCGCACGACACGAAGCCGGACGACGGGGTCGTCGCCCAGCTGCTGGGCAATCTCTCGCACACCCTTGAGCCGGTCTACGGGTTCCGGTCGCTGCACCGCTTCAAGAAGAAGTTCAACCCCCGCTACGAGCCGATCTACCTGCTCTACCGCGATGAGGGGGATCTGCCTCCCATCGCGGCGGGCCTCACCCGCGCGTTCCTCCCCGATGCCACCCTGCGCCAGTTCGCCGGCGCCGGCGTCGACATGCTGCGCAAGAACTGACGCCGTTCCCGGAACCGGCGCGTATGCTGTCGGGCACCCGCCGATGGGCGGCTCGTCCCGCTCGTTCCGAAGGCCCTGGTCCCATGCCACTGACCCCGCCCCCGCGCCGGCTCGAAGCCGCCGGTTCCGCACTGGCCGACGAGGTCTACCGTCTGCTCGCCCGCGCGATCGTCGACGGAGAACTCGCGGCCGGTGAGCGCCTGCGCGACGTCGAGATCGCCGGCCTGCTGGGGGTGTCCCGCACTCCGGTCCGCGAGGCGCTGCAGCGGCTCGAGCGGCTCGGTCTCGTCGAGGTGGCCGCGCACAGATACACGCGCGTGACGACGCCGGATGCCGCACTGGCGGGCGAGGCGACCGAATTCATCGGCCGCATCTCGGGGGTCGCGCTCGAGCTGGCCCTGCATCACGCGGACGCTGCGGAGGTGCAGAACATGGCGGCGCTGCTGGACGAGATGATCGACGCGTCGCAGACGGACGACCCTGAGCGGATCATGGCCACCTGCGTCGCGTTCTACCGGGCTGCCACATTGGCATGCCGCAACCGCCTGCTGATCGCGGTCATCCGCGATGCCCACCTGCCTGTGGAGCGGCTCGTCGGCGACTGGGTGCCGTACGCCGGCGAGCCGGCTCGGCGCACCGAATCGTTCCGGATGCTGCGCGAGGCGGTGCTCGCTCGTGATGCGGAGCAGGCCGAGCGCATCGTGCGCGAGCAGCATCCCCTCGTCTGACCCCGGTCCGGGGCCCGGGAACAGAACGGCCCCCGTCGGGATGGTTTCCGGTCGGGGGCTGTTCTGGTCTTTCTGTCCTGTGCGCGAGGGGGGACTTGAACCCCCACGCCCTTGCGGGCACTGGCACCTGAAGCCAGCGCGTCTACCTATTCCGCCACTCGCGCGAGTCGACGATCAGGACCGCCGAAACTCAACTTCGCGAGTTTATCACGGCGCGAACGGCCGCCCGCGACCCCGTCCGGGCGGGCTCGCACTCCGCTGTCCGGGCTCGTCCAGGGGGGCTGACTACGATAGCCATACCATCCGCCCGCCCGAGGAGCCCCGTGGGACTACTTGACAGCTTCGAGAAAGGTCTCGAACGCGCCGTCAACGGCGCCTTCGCCAAGACCTTCCGCAGCGGCATCCAGCCGGTCGAGATCGCGTCGGCCCTTCGTCGCGAACTCGACACCAAGTCGGCGATCGTCAGCCGCGACCGCATCCTCGCCCCGAACACCCTGTCCGTGTCGCTCGGCACCGACGACGCCGCACGCATGGCGGGACTCGGCGAGGCCGTTCTCGATGAGCTGCGCCAGCTGGTCGAGAAGCACGCGAAGGCACAGGGGTACACGTTCGCGGGACCCGTCACCGTGACCCTGACCACGGATGCCGCGCTCTCGCCCGGAACTCTGCGCGTGCAGTCAGCCACGCAAGAGGGACAGGTGTCGTGGCGGGCCGTGATCGACGTCGCCGGCGCGCGCCACCCGCTCACGCAGGGCCGCACGGTGATCGGGCGCGGCAGCGACGCCGACATCACGATCGCCGACTCGGGCACGAGCCGCAAGCACGTCGAGATCCTCTGGGACGGCGAGCGCGCGATGGTGCGCGACCTCGGTTCGACGAACGGCACGACCCTCGACGGCGAGCGCGTCTCGCAGGCCGCCCTCGCCCCCGACGCCACCGTGCGGATCGGCCGCACCGACATCGTGTTCCGCATCGTCGCGCAGGCCCGACCGCCGCGGCCGCCCCTGCCCACCGACGCCACGCGCGCCTTCGACCGACCGACGGGCGGCACTTCATGAGCGAGCTGACGCTGCTGCTGCTGCGCGTGGGGTTCCTGATCCTGCTGTGGGTCTTCGTGTTCGTCGTCGTGTACTCGGTGCGAGCCGACCTGTTCGGGATGAAGGTGCGCCGCATCCCCAGCCCCGCCGAAGCCGCTGCGGGGGGCCCCGGCGCCGCGACGACCCCCCCGGGCGGCACGGCGCCGGCCGCCCCGACTCCGCCCAAGGCTCCGCGCCCCGCGGCCAAGGGCGGCGCCGCCACGACCGAATCGGTCGCCCGCATCGTCATCACGTCCGGACCCAAGGCCGGACTCGAGCTGCCTCTCGGCACGGAGCCGCTGACGATCGGCCGTTCGAGTGAATCGGGCTTGGTCATCCGCGACGACTACACCTCGAGCCACCACGCGCGCCTCGTGCTGTGGGGCGAGCAGTGGATGATCCAGGATCTCGACTCGACGAACGGCACGAGCCACGACGGCGTGCGGGTGCAGGCCCCGACGCCCGTGACGGTCGGCGCCCCGATCAAGGTCGGCGCGACGACGTTCGAGCTGCGGTCGTAAACAGATGGTCTTCCAGGGCTCTTCGGTCGCGCTCTCGCACACCGGCAAGGTGCGGGCGAACAATCAGGACTCCGGCTACGCCGGGTCGAACCTGTTCGTCGTCGCGGACGGGATGGGCGGCCACGCGGGGGGCGACGTCGCATCCTCGCTCGCGGTGCGCCAGCTCGAAGACCTCGACCACTCGTTCGCCTCGACGGCCGAGGCCGAGCGGGCGCTGCGCGAAGCCGTGGCCGGTACCGCCGGCGACATCATCGAGATGGTGGCGCGCCGCCCCGAGCTCTCAGGAATGGGCACGACCGTGAGCGCACTGCTCATGGTCGACGACCACGCCGTCATCGCGCACATCGGCGACTCGCGGATCTACCTGTTCCGCGATGGGCAGCTCACGCAGATCACGGCCGACCACACCTTCGTGCAGCGCCTGGTCGACTCCGGTCGCATCACCGTGGAGGAGGCCCGCTACCACCCCCGCCGCTCGGTGCTGATGCGCGTGCTCGGCGACATGGATCCGGATCCCGACGTCGACACGTTCCTCATGGCCACCCAGCCCGGTGACCGGTGGCTGCTCTGCTCCGACGGGCTGTCGGGCGTCGTCGACGACCCGCACACCTCGAAGGCGCTGGCGCAGGGCCTCACTCCGGCTCGCACGGCGGATCTCCTCCTCAAGCAGACCCTGGATGCGGGCGCGCCCGACAACGTCACCATCGTGATCGTCGACGTCGGCGGGCCGCATCCGGTCGTCACGGGCACGCCGACGATCGTCGGCTCGGCGTCGACACCGCTGGATGTCGAGGTGCCCAGCTCGACCCGCCCCGGCTGGGCGGGATGGCTGCACCCCGTGCGCCAAGCGGCGAACGAGCCCACCCACTTCGAACCCGACGCCGAGTTCCTCGAGGAGCTGATCGAGGAGGACCGGCGCCGCGCCCGGCGTCGTCGGATCGGCTGGATCTCGGGTGCCGTGATCGTCGGCGCGCTCATGATCGTCGCGCTCGTCGTGGCCTACAACTGGACGCAGACGCGCTTCTTCGTCGGTGCCGACGAAGACACCGTCGTGGTCTACCGCGGCATCCAGCAGGATCTCGGCCCGATCCCCCTCTCGAGCGTCTACGAAGAGACGGGGATCTCGCTCGAAGACCTGCCCGCGTTCACGCGACAGACCGTCGAGGCCACGATCTCGGCCGAGTCCCTCGCGCAGGCCCACGAGATCGTCGACCGCCTTCGCAGCGCAGCCGAGGCGATGCCGTGAACGCCCGGCCCGACACCGACACCTCGGCCGTGAGCGCCGACACGACCGTCGTGCGCGCCCTGCGCAAGCTGCGGATGCCGCAGACGCACCGCAACCGCGAACTGGGACTGCTGCTGCTGTCGTTCGCCGTCGTCGGGGGCGCGATCGCGCTCGTGCAGCTCGGCGCGATGGGCGGGGTGGACTGGTCGATCCTCGTCTACGCGGGGGTCCTCGCCGTGCTCGTGCTCGCGCTGCACATCGCGCTGCGCCTGACGGCTCCGAATGCCGACCCCCTCGTCGTCCCGATCGCGACGACGTTGACCGGACTCGGGATCGCGATGATCTACCGGATCGACCTCGCCGGCGACCTCGCGGGATGGGAGGCGTACTCGATCCGCCAGATCGCCTGGACGGGGATCGCCGTGGCCGCGGCGGTGACGGTGGTGCTCACGCTGCGCAACTACCGCGTGCTCTTCCGCTACACCTACCTCTCGGGCCTCGTCGGGCTCGTGCTGCTCATCCTCCCGATCATCCCGGGCCTGGCCATCGAAGACGCCAACGCCGCCGTCTGGGTCTCGGTGGGCGGCATCTTCACCTTCCAGCCGGCCGAGCTCGCGAAGATCGCCCTGGCGGTCTTCTTCGCCGGCTACCTCGTGCGCACCCGCGAGAGCCTCGCCTCGACCGGGCACCGCTTCCTGGGCGTGTCGTGGCCGAGGGCGCGCGAGATCGGCCCGCTGCTGGTCATCTGGCTCGTCTCGCTCGGGATCATCGTGCTCCAGCGCGACATCGGCACGAGCGTGCTGGTGTTCGGCATGTTCGTCGCAATGCTCTACACCGCGACCGGTCGCACCAGCTGGGTGCTCATCGGGCTCGGCATGGCCGCCGCGGGCGTCGTGCTGGCGGCGCAGGTCATGCCGTACGTCGGGCTGCGGTTCCAGGCATGGCTGCGGGCGTTCGACCCCGAGGTGATCGACAGCGTCGGCGGCAGCTATCAGCTGGTGCAGGGCATCTTCGGGCTCGCTCAGGGCGGGCTTCTCGGCACCGGACTGGGCCAGGGCCGGCCCTATCTCACGCCCCTCTCGCGCAGCGACTACATCCTCCCGAGCCTGGGTGAGGAGCTCGGGCTCGTCGGGGTCTTCGCGGTGCTGTGCCTGTACATGATCTTCGTCAGCCGCGGCATCCGCATCGGACTGGCCGGCCAGGACGACTTCGGCAAGCTGCTGGCCACCGGACTCGCCTTCACCCTCGCCCTGCAGGTGTTCATCATGGTCGGCGGCGTCACCCGCGTCATCCCGCTCACCGGTCTCACGACCCCGTTCCTGGCCGCGGGAGGGTCCTCGCTCGTGGCGAACTGGATCATCGTGGCCCTGCTGCTGCGCGTGTCGGATGCCGTGCGGTCGAGCCCCCGGGTGGTGATCGGATGAACAAGGAGCTGCGGCGCCTGTCGGTCGTCGTGCTGGCGATGTTCCTCGCGCTGTTCGTCGCGACGAGCTGGATCCAGGTCGTTCAGGTCGACACCCTCGCCGACGACCCGCGCAACACCCGCGCGCTGTACGACAGCTACCAGGTGCAGCGGGGGGCGATCATCGCGGACGGGTCCGCGATCGCGTACTCGACGCCCTCGGACGACGTCTACTCCTTCCAGCGCGTCTACGCCGAGGGAGCGATGTGGGCGCCGGTCACCGGTTACATCAACCCGATGCTGGGGGCGGCGACGGGGCTCGAGGCCGCAATGAACCAGGAGCTGTCGGGAACGAGCGGGTCGGCGTTCCTGCAGCGCGTCGAGCAGATCGTCACCGGCCAGAAGCCTCAGGGATCGAACGTCGTGACGAGCCTGGACCCCGCCGTGCAGCGCGCCGCATTCGAGGCGCTCGGCGACCTGCAGGGAGCCGTGATCGCGATCGAGCCGAGCACGGGACGCGTGCTGGCGATGGCCTCCAGCCCGAGCTTCGATGCGAACCTGCTCGCCGCGCACGACGCGTCGCAGGTCGAGGAGGTCTACGAAGCCCTCGAGGCCGACCCGCTCGACCCGTTGTCGAACCGCGCCATCGCCGGCGACCTCAACCCGCCGGGGTCGACCTTCAAGCTCGTCGTGGCGTCCGCAGCGCTCGCCTCGGGGGAGTACACCCCCGACTCCACCTTCGACAATCCCGCCCGGTGGGAGCTGCCGGGGTCGTCGAACACCATCAGCAACGCCGACGGTGGCACGTGCGGTCCGGGCGACACGGTGACGCTCGCCGACGCGCTGCGGCTCTCGTGCAACATCCCGATGGCACAGCTGGCCGTCGAGCTCGGCGACACGGCGATCCGGGAGGAGGCGGAGCGGTACGGCTTCAACTTCTCGTTCGTGATGCCGCTCGTCTCGACCCCCTCGAGCTATCCCCGTGCCCTCGACGATGCGCAGACAGCGCTGACGGGCTTCGGCCAGGGTCAGGTGACGGCCACGCCCTTGCAGATGGCGATGGTCTCGGCCGGCATCGCCAACGGGGGCAGCGTCATGAACCCCCGCATGGTCGACCGCGTGATCGGTCCCGACCTGTCGGTGCAGCAGAGCTTCGAAGACGAGGAATTCCAGCGGGCGCTGAGCGAGGAGGACGCCGCCACCATGACCGAGATGATGGTCGCCAATGTCAGTGAGGGCATCGCGTCGGGTGCAAGAATAGACGGGGTCGATGTGGCCGGGAAGACGGGCACAGCCGAGAACGGCACCGACGACCCGTACACCCTCTGGTTCACGGGCTTCGCGCCCGCCGACGATCCGCAGGTCGCGGTCGCGGTCGTGATCGAGGACGGCGGAGGTTTGGGTCAGTCGGGGCAGTCCAACCGGATTGCGGCTCCGATCGGCAAGGCGGTCATGGAGGCGGTGCTGGAGCGATGAGACCAACACAGGGTGTGTCCTTCGGCGGACGGTACGAGCTCGTCTCCCGCATCGCGATCGGCGGTATGGGGGAGGTCTGGGAGGCCACCGACCATGTGATCGGGCGCACGGTCGCCATCAAGATCCTCAAGGACGAGTACATGGGGGACCCCGGGTTCCTCGAGCGCTTCCGGGCCGAGGCCCGGCACGCGGCCCTCGTCAACCATGAGGGCATCGCCAGCGTCTTCGACTACGGCGAGGAGAACGGCAGCGCGTTCCTCGTCATGGAGCTCGTTCCCGGTGAGGCGCTGTCGACGATCCTGGAGCGGGACGGGTCGCTCTCGAGCGACAAGACCCTCGACATCGTCGCGCAGACCTCCGCGGCACTGCAGGCCGCGCACGCCGCCGGCCTGGTGCATCGCGACATCAAGCCCGGCAACCTTCTGATCACCCCCGACGGCCGCGTGAAGATCACGGATTTCGGCATCGCCCGCATCGCCGACCAGGTGCCGTTGACCGCGACCGGCCAGGTGATGGGCACGGTGCAGTACCTGTCGCCGGAGCAGGCGTCGGGGCACCCGGCATCCGCGACGACCGACATCTACTCGCTCGGGATCGTCGCCTACGAGTGCCTCGCCGGCAAGCGTCCATTCACGGGCGAATCGCAGGTCGCGATCGCGATGGCCCAGATCAACGAGCAGCCCCCGCCGCTGCCGCCGACGATCGCCGAACCGGTGCGGAACCTCGTGATGGCGATGATCGCCAAGAAGCCGGAGGACCGCCCCGCGTCGGCGGCCGCGGTGGCGCGCGCGGCATCCGCCCTGCGACGCGGAGACATGACGGCCGCCGCTGCCGCCGTGCCCGCCCTCGCCGCCGGCGTCGCGAGCGATGACGCGACCCAGCTGCTCACGCCCGAGAACCAAGACGACGCCACCCGGATCATGACCGCGGCCGGTCCGGCTGCGGCTGGTGTGGCCGCCGTCGACGAGGAGCCGGCCGCCGACGCCGACAAGCGCAAGCGGAGTCCGTGGACGTGGCCACTCGTGGCGCTCATCGTGCTGCTGCTCCTCGTGCTCGGGGGGACCGTGTGGGCTCTGCTGGCCAGCCCGGGTGGCGGGGACGACCCCTCCGGCACGCCGACGACCACCGAGCCCACGCCGGAACCCTCGACGCCGGATGGCACCCCGACGCCGACGACCGTCGACATCGACGCGCTCGACCTCGACGGCCAGGACTGCGAGACCGCCCGCCAGACCGCCCTGGACGCCGGGATGGAGAACGTCTCGTGCGAGGACGGAAACACGGCCTCCAGTGCCGACCAGGTCGGGATCGTCTATGACGTCAACCCGGTCGGGCCCAGCGTTCCCATGTCGACACCGCTGGTGCTCACCCGTTACGCACCCCAGACCGAGATGCCCCAGCCGTCGGCGCCCACGATCGACGGCGGCGCGGCCGAGGTCGAGGCTGACTCGACCGTTCCGGTGAACTGGTCGGGATACAGCTGCCCGTCGGGCACGGGTGCGGTCGCCGCGTACAACCTCACCGCCGTGAACGGACTGTTCTCCAACGGCGAGTCGACCTACGTCGCCGGCCCTTCGGAGCGCCCGGTGGATGTGACCGTGGGCTCGGCGGAAGGCGATTCCCTGATCGTCAGCTACACGGTGACCTGCGCCGGCGGACAGAGCTCGGAGCGCACCTCCGGCGCGTCGCCCGAGGGCCAGGCCACGATCGTCGCCCCCGAGAACGGTGGCGGCGACGGGGGCGACACGAGCGGGAACGGCAACGGAAACGGCAACGGATCCGGCAACGGGAACAGCGAGGGCAGCGGCGACGCCGCCGGGGACGGGGCGTGAGCCCCCGCCCCCGGAATACACGGACGAGTAGGCTAGGCTCGCAGTCGTCCGACGCGCCGAGGAGTACACCGTGACGAACGAGCCACGCGTGCTCTCGAGTCGGTACCGCATCGACGACCTCATCGGGCGCGGCGGCATGGCCAGCGTCTACCGCGGATTCGATCAGACCCTCGGTCGGCCCGTCGCCGTCAAGATCCTCAACCGCGATCTGGCCGATGACTCGGCGTTCCGCACCCGGTTCCGACTCGAGGCGCAGGCCGCGTCGCGCATGGCGCACCCCACGATCGTCCGCGTGTACGACGCGGGCGAAGACAGCGAGACGGATGCCGCCGGCGCCGTGCACACCGTGCCCTACATCGTCATGGAACTCGTCCGCGGTTCCCTGCTCAAGGACGTCATCGCCGACGGCCCCGTACCCGAGAACGATGCCGTGCGCTACGTCGACGGCATCCTCGAGGCCCTCGAGTACTCCCATCGGGCCGGCGTCGTGCACCGCGACATCAAGCCCGGCAACATCATGATCACCCCCTCCGGCGGGATCAAGGTCATGGACTTCGGCATCGCCCGCGCCGTGTCGGACTCATCGTCGACCGTGGCCGACACCACCGCCATCCTCGGGACGGCCGCCTACTTCTCTCCGGAGCAGGCCAAGGGCGAGCCCGTCGACGCGCGCGCGGATCTGTACTCGACCGGCGTGGTGCTGTTCGAACTGCTTACCGGGCGCACTCCGTTCCGGGGCGAGTCTCCCGTCGCGGTCGCCTACCAGCACGTGAGCGAAGCGCCCGTGCCCCCGTCCGAGGTCACGCCGTCGGTATCGCGTGCGCTCGATGCGGTCGTCCTGCGGGCGCTGGCGAAGGACCCCTACCAGCGGTTCCAGACCGCGGCCGAGTTCCGTGAGACGCTCGTCGAGGCCGTCGACGGCGTCGCCCCGAGCAAGCGTCAGGTGAACGCCCTGACCAGCGATCTCTACGGACCCAACCCCCGTCAGGCCGCCGAGACGGCACGCTCGCTGCGGCAGCTGAGCAGCGATACGACGATGACCCGCACTCAGAGCGGCCCGCCCGCGGCGTGGATCTGGACCGGGGTCGCCGTGCTCGCCGTCGTGATCATCTCGCTGTTCTTCTGGATCGTGACGATCCAGCCCGGTTCGGATGTGCCGGCCGACTCGCGAATCGTGCCCGACATCTCCGGAATGTCGTATGACGCCGCCGAAGTGCTCCTCATCGAGGAGGATCTCGAGCCCGTGCCCGTCGAAGAGACCAACAGCTCCGTGCCGGAAGGCGATGTGATCCGATCCGTGCCGGCAGCAGGGACGAGCGTGAACGTGGCTCAAGAGATCCGCGTGTACGTGTCGACGGGAGCCGAGACGGTCCAGATCCCCCCGCTCGAAGGCCTCAGCACCGAAGACGCGCGTGCGGCGCTCGACGCGGCCGGTCTGCAGGTCGGGCAGATCTCATCCCGCAGCGTGCCCGGCCTGTCCGAGGGGACCGTCATCTCGGCGACGCCCTCCGACGGCGCCGAGGTCATCGTCGGCTCGACGGTCGACCTCGTCACGGCCACCGGACGCGTCGCCCTGAACAACTATGTCGGGTTCACCCTCGAGCGCGCGGTCGAAGAGATCGAAGGCTCCAACGTGCAGCTGACGGTGGAGACGAGCGAGGACCCCAACTGCCCGGCGACGGACCCACCGACCGTGTCGCAGCAGTCCATCGCACCGGGTGAGGCCCCCGTCGGCTCGACGGTCGTGCTCACCTCCTGCACGGGGGACTCTCCCTGACGCTGCTCAGGATGCCGCGGCCACGAGCGGCTGACGCCCTCGTGCGGCGGGCAGCGCCTGCGGCATCCCGGCCGAGGCGAGCCAGTTGGCCAGCAGGCGGAACCCGTGCTCGGTGAGCACGCTCTCGGGATGGAACTGGACGCCCGAGATCGGCAACGTGCGGTGACGGAGCGCCATGATCGTGCCGGTGTCGGTGCGAGCCGTCACCTCGATCCGGTCGGGAGGCAGTGAACCCTCGACGACCGCCAGCGAGTGGTAGCGTCCGGCGATGAAGGTCGGCGGCAGACCCGCGAACAGACCCTCACCGTCGTGCGTCACCCGTGACACCTTGCCGTGCATCAACTCGGGCGCGGTCTCGACGCGTCCACCGAACACCTCGGCGATCGCCTGGTGCCCGAGGCAGACGCCCAGGAGGGGCGAGCGTGCGGCAGCCGCGGCACGCACCACCTCAGGGCTCGCTCCCGCATCGCGGGGAGCACCGGGCCCGGGCGAGAGCAGCACCGCGCGGTACGGCGCGATCGTCGCCGCCGCGCTACCGTCGCCGATCTCGCGGCTGCGCACGACGTCGACGCGGGCGCCGAGTTGACTCAGGTAGTCGCACAGCGTGAACACGAAGCTGTCGTCGTTGTCGACGACGAGCACGTCACTCATCGTCGTGCGTCGTCCGCGGCACCGGTCACTGCACCGTCACCTCTTCTGGTGCGAGCCACATCGACACGACCGGGAAGACGTAGAGGAACAGCGCCGCGACGATCGCTGCGGCGAGCACGAGGACGATCAGCAGCCGGAGCCACCACGGGCCGGGCAGGACGTGCCAGAGGGCGGCGTACATCAGGCGTCTCCTTCCGCCGCGAGGAAGGCCGGCGGGCCCTCTTCGCGCGGAACGAAGGAATCGAACACGCTGTACGCGATGATCCTCTCGTTCAGGGTGTGCTTGGGTGAGCAGCTGGTCATCGTCAGGTAGCGCTCCCCGACGCCGCCGACGGAGTCGACCGCCGGAATCGGATTGAGCACCTCGACGGCGCTGGGCCGCACGTAGTCGAGCGATCGGAACGTGTAGGTGTACCAGCCGTCGGCCGTCTCGATCACGATCGGGTCCCCGACGTGCAGCTCGGCGATCTGGTAGAAGGGCGCGCCGCCATAGCCGGTGCGATGTGCGGCGACGGCGAAGTTGCCCACCTCGCCGGGCATCTGCGTGCCGGGGTAGTGGCCGACGCCGATCGTGTCCAGGGTGCGCTCCCGCGAGACGCCGCCGCCGATGTTCACGGCGAAATCGTCGCCGAAGCGCGGAATCCGCATGATGCCGAAGACCTCGCCGTCCGCGGCCTCGGGGAGCACCACGGGCTCTGCGGCCGGCTCGGCTGCGGGAGTCTCCTCCGGCAGCGGCTCCGGCTCCTGCGGGTCCGCCTCGACGCCCTGGGACCACTGCTCTGACAACGCCTCTGCTTCGGCCTGGTTCTTCGCGGCAGCGAGCGCGTCGCCGATCCCCATCTGCCACACGACGAAGAGGAGGACGACGACACCGGCGGTCACCAGGACCTCGCCGATGACTCCGGGGATGCTGGCACGCCGGCGCGGCCGGCGCGCGCGCGACCGGCGCGTCTCGTGCACGGGGGCGGCAGGGGTGGGACCGTCCCCCCCGGTTTCGGCGGAATCCACGCCGCGATCATAGGACATCCTGCTGAGCGGCGCCTGCTGACTAGACTTGGACCATGGCCCGTTCAGACGACGTCGATCCCGAAACGCCGCGGCGCGACGCCGACACCCCCAACCCCGTGTGGTTCAAGCCGATCATGTTCGGCTTCATGCTGCTCGGTCTGGTCTGGGTGCTCGTCTTCTATGTCAGTGGCGGTGTCCTGCCCATCCCCGGGATCGAGGCCTGGAATCTCGCCATCGGCTTCGGCATCGCCCTCATCGGCTTTCTGATGACGACGCGGTGGCGCTGAGCGCCACGGCGGGAATTACACCGGTGTGATTATCCACACTGTGGATAACCCTGTGGATCATTTCGCGGCGGATCAGACCAGCGCGGGCACCGCGCAGGCAGCGACGAGAGCGACGACGACGGCCCCGACCAGCAGGTTCTGAGCGACCGACTGGTCGGCCCGACGCGTGCGGGCATAGATCAGCCCGAGCAGAGCGCCAACGGCGAGACCACCCAGGTGAGACTGCCAGGAGATCCCGAAGCCGGGGATGAAGCCGATCACCAGGTTGATGCCGAGGATGATCAGGATGCCGGTGATGTTGGCGCCGATGTGTCGTCCGATCACGAGGAGCGCCCCGAGCAGGCCGAACACCGCTCCGGAGGCGCCGACGACCGAGTTGTCGAACCCGATCACGAAGGGGGTCGTCGACCAGAGCGCGACGGCCGTCGAGCCGCCCAGCGCGCTGATCACGTAGAGCGCCAGAAACCGCCCGTGCCCGAGAAGCGGCTCGAGGCTGCGCCCGATCAGCCACACCGCGAGCATGTTGAGGCCCACGTGCCAGAACCCCGAGTGCACCAGTGCGACGGTGAAGATGCGCCACGGCTGGAACGGCACGCCCGTGGTCGGATCGATGAAGGCGCTGTTGAACGCCAGGAGCGACTGGACGACCGGAAACGCGAAGCCGAGGATGAAGAACCCGACCGTGACGCCGACGATCCAGTACGTCACGAGTGGACGGCTGTCGACCCGCCGCACGGCGCGGCGCACCCGCTTGGGCGTCTGCTGCTTCTGCGCCGTCATGCATTCCGGGCAGATCACACCCACCGCGGACTGCGTCTGACACTCGGGGCAGATCGTGCGCAGGCACCGCTGGCACAGCACGAAGCTGCGCCGATCCGGATGCCGGTAGCAGAAGTCGTCGGCGTTGCGCGGCGCGTCAGCGGTCACGCGGGCCGCCGTCAGAGCTTGGTGACGTCGATCGACTGGATCACGACGGGCTCGATCGGCCGGTCGCCGGCCGCCGTCGGAACCTGTGCGATCGCGTCCACGACTGCACGCGATGCGTCATCGGCGACCTCGCCGAAGATCGTGTGCTTGCCCTGCAGCCAGGGCGTGGGGTCGGTGGTGATGAAGAACTGCGAGCCGTTCGTTCCCTCGGCCTTGCCGGTGATCGAGTTGCGACGCAGGCCGGCGTTGGCCATCGCGAGGATATAGGCGGAGCCGAAGGTCAGTTCCGGGTGGATCTCGTCGTCGAAGGTGTAGCCCGGGCCGCCGGTGCCCTGACCGAGCGGGTCGCCCCCCTGGATCATGAACCCCGGGATGATGCGGTGGAACACGACATCGGTGTACAGCGGTCCCTCGCCCGGCTCACCCGTCTTCGGGTCGGTCCACTCTCCCGTGCCGTCGGAGAGGCCGATGAAGTTTCCCACGGTGCGTGGTGCGTGGTCTCCGTAGAGATTCACGGCGATGTCGCCGTGGTTGGTGTGAAGGGTCGCGACGGCGGTGGGGTGCGGCATCCTGCCATTCTCGCATAGGACTTTGCCCCAAAGCCCGGCGGGGGCGGCGCGACGTGGCAAGATGGAGGTCGACGCCCGTCGTCCATCAGCGATCGAGGAGGCCACATGAGCCTGAGCCGCAAGCGCAAGAAGGAACTCCGAAAGCTCCAGGATTCCGCCAACAAACTGTGGGAATCCCAGCAGGTTCTCGTCGGAGAGGCGGCGAACGTCGCTCGGGAAGCGCGCCGGCAGCTCGGCCACTTCTCCCGCGAGCAGGTCGGTCCCGCCGTGCAGGGGGCCTACGAGTCCCGCGTTCTGCCGGCGGTCGACAAGACGGTTCGTTACAGCCGTCACACCCTCGATGACCGGGTGATCCCCGCCGTCGGTTCCGCCGTCGGCTCGGCCATGTCGGTGTGGGACACGGCCAATGACACCCGCGCCCGGCTGGCCGCGGGTCGCGGCTTCGAGCTGCCGAGCTCCAAGAAGTTCAACAAGAAGGCCGATGGCTACCGCAAGAAGGCCACCAAGGCGATGTCGAAGAAGCTCTCGGCCTACTCGCCCGCGCCCCAGAAGTCGGGCATCGGCGTCGGCGGTGTGATCGCCATCGTGTTCGGCGCCGTCGCGGCCCTCGGCGTGCTGTACGCCGCCTGGCAGACGCTCCGGGCAGACGACGAGCTGTGGGTCGCGGACGACCCCCTCGCCGCACCGGATGCCTGAACCGGCTCCATCCGGGCATGACCCGTCAGAGGATGCCGCGACCGCGCGAGTGCGCGACGCGGCATCCTCTCTTGGTCTGTCCATCCGGGTGCGCCGCCGCCCGCCGGCCCGCTCGCTCGAGGAGGCCGCTGCGGCACTGGGAATCGCCCCCCGCGAGATCGTGAAGACGCTGGTCGTAGCGCGGCGCGGCGAGGGGTTCCTCTTCGCACTCGTGCCCGGCGATCGGCAGATCTCGTGGCCCAAGCTGCGCGCGGCTCTCGGCGTGAACCGCCTGCGTCTCGCCACTCCCGACGAAGCGCTGGCCGCTACCGGGTACGAGCGCGGCACGATCGTCCCGCTCGGCAGTGCGCAGCGGTGGCCGGTGGTCGCGGACGCGTCGATCGGCGGCCAGGTGTCGATGGGCGCCGGGTCCCACGGTTACAACGTCGTCGCGGACGCCGCTGAGCTGCTGTCCGCGCTCGATGCCGTCGTGACCGACATCACAGACGTTCCCTCCGCAGCGCACCTAGGGGAGTGACGAGGCGCAGGGCCGGAGGAAAGTCGGCGACGCGCATCATCGCGTTGCGCAGAACGATCCGCAGCCGGTTGGTCGGCACGAACCAGGCCGCCGTGCGTCGGCCGTTCGCCTGTGTGGCTTCCACACCGGGGCGCACGCGCTCCTCGAACTCGGCCAGCGCAGCATCCACGTCACCATCCTCTGCGTCCCGTCCCGAAACGGCGAGTGTCTCGCCGAGGGCGACGCCCATGGCGAGGGCGATGGAGGCGCCCTGACCGGCGATGAGAGAGACGGCGCAGGCGGCATCGCCGATCAGGATGACCCGACGGTCGTGCCACCGCGGCAGCTGGACCTGCGCGACGACATCGCTGTAGACCTCATCCTGCGGGGGGATCCCGAGCAGGTGCGGCACGAAGCCGCCGAAGGAGCGGTACCGTGCGCGTATCTCCGCCAGGGGATCGACCGGTGCGTGCCGAGCCGCGTCCGTATAGACGAAGAACGCCGCGATCCGTTCGTCACCGACGTCGTACCCGGCGGCCATGCGCCCCGGAGCGTTCATGATGGCGAAGTCCCTGCCGACCGCGTCTCGCACAGGACCATCGGCTCTCGCGAACCAGGCCGCGGTGTGCAGCCCGAGCGGCCGTACCGGGTCGATCACGGTACCGAAGACCTGCGACCGGATGCTCGAATGCACCCCGTCCGCCCCGACGAGCAGGTCGGCGTTCATCTCTTCGGTGGTCGGTCCTGTCTTGCCGTTCCCCCCGGTGTCGATCCGCAGGGTCACACCGTCCTCCCGGTGAACGATCTCACTGATGCGGGCGTCGAAGCGCAGATCCACCCCCGGCGGCAGCGCCGCGAACAGAGCACGCTCGAGATCACCGCGCAGGAGCGAGAGCAGCCGGCCCTGCGCGACCTGCCGCATCCGCGCGTAGTGAAGCCGTGCTCGTACGCGCCCGTTCCAGTCCGCCCAGGTGGCTGCATCGACCTCGTGGGCGAGCGCGTGGAGCGCGTCGAGCACGCCGATGCGCTCCGCCGCCGCGTAGCCCGGCCCGAAGAAGTCGATCATGTAGCCGCCGTCGCGCAGCCGAGGAGCCTGCTCGACCACGCTGACCCGCCACCCGTGGCGGTGCAGTGAGAGGGCGGCGCTCAGGCCGGCGATACCCGCGCCGCAGATGACCGCGTGCATGTTCTCTCCCTCCGTCCCGCACCCTACGCGCGTAGACCCGCCATCTTCAGGCCGATGTCGATCAGGCGCACACGCCGTAGGGAGCGGGCGGCGGCGACCGTGAACCATTCCGCACGGTCGGTGGTGCCGCCCACCTCGTCACGCAGGCGGCCCCCCGTGATGGCGGCGCGATAGACGATGCGCAATGCGTGCAGCGGCGCTCCGGTGTCGCGGTGCACGCGGCGGCCCTCCGGGATGACCCTCGAGTGGATGCCGAGCAGTTCATCCACGCGCACGCGATACCCGGTCTCTTCGCGTACCTCGCGTCGCACGGCGTTCTCCGGGTCTTCCCCCGATTCCAGGCCGCCGCCGGGAAGCGTCCACGCCGTGCGGCGTCCCTGCCGTCCATGGGCGAGCAGGATGCGGCCGTCGTCATCGGTGATGACGGCGTAGGCGGCGACGCGGAGGTCCATTCCTGCCAGCCTAGCCAGGCACGACGGACGGCACCGCGGAGGATGGATACTGTGTGGAGCCTAGGAGATTCGAACTCCTGACATCCTGCTTGCAAAGCAGGCGCTCTACCAACTGAGCTAAGGCCCCGCGGGGGGAGGAACCGGTGGGGCTACCAGGACTTGAACCTGGGACCTCTTCATTATCAGTGAAGCGCTCTAACCGCCTGAGCTATAGCCCCGCAACCTCCAAGACTTTACCCGAACGCGGGTCCTTTCACGAAATCTGTTCCGACGTCTGCCGGGACGCTCGTGCAGGCCGACGCGGGTCAGTTGGAGGTGAAACCGACCAGCAGTCCGCCCGTCACCTTGACGGCGAGGTTGTAGATGCCGGCGACGACCGCGCCCAGCACCGTCACGACGATCAGGTTGAGGATCGCGACGACCGCCGAGAACGCCATCACCTGCGGCAGTCCCACGATCTCCGAGATCGAGATGCCGTTCTCGGAGAAGCTCTGGAAGAACTGGTCGATCTGGGCGATCAGGCCCGTCGTCTGCACGACCATGTAGATCAGGAAGGACGAGACCACCGTCACGATCGCCAATGCCACGGCCGCCAGGAACGACAGCTTCACCGCGGACCAGAAGTCGATGTACACCAGGCGCAGGCGCACCTGCTTGGCGCTCGTCTGCCGCGTCGATTTCTTCGCCAGCTTGTCGGCAACACTACTCATGGGTCAACTTTCGTCGGGGGACGTCGATGCCTCCGAGGCGGTCGCGAGGGGAACTCCCTCTTCGCCGCTCGCGGTCGCCACCTTCGTGTCGATCTCGCGCTCGCCCCCTACCGCGACCGCGATGATCTTGTCTGCGTCATCGGGGCGGGCGAAGACGACACCCATGGTGTTGCGGCCCTTCGCCGGCACTTCGGCCACGGAGGATCGTACCACCTTGCCGCTGGCAAGAACCACAAGCACCTCGTCGTCCTCGCGCACCAGCAGAGCGCCCGCCAGAACACCCCGTTCGTCGTTGAGCTTGGCCACCTTGATGCCCAGCCCACCGCGCGATTGCGTACGGTACTCCTCCACGGCCGTCCGCTTGGCATAGCCGCCGTCGGTGACGACGAAGACGAAGGCGCCGCCGCCGCTCAGCGTCTCCCGTGCGACGCGCGCGGCGAGCAGGCTGTCGTCGTCTCGGAACGACATGCCCTTGACGCCCGCCGTGGAACGCCCCATCGGACGCAGGGTCTCGTCGCCGGCGGTGAACCGCAGCGACATGCCGTGGTGCGAGACGAGCAAGATGTCCTGTTCCGGTTCGACCAGCAGCGCCGAGACGAGCTCGTCGCCCTCCCGCAGGCTGATCGCGATGATCCCGCCCTGGCGGTTGGTGTCGTACTCGGTCAAGCGCGTCTTCTTCACCAGCCCGGCGCGAGTGGCGAGGACGAGGTAGGTCGCCGCCGCATAGTCGCGGATGTCGAGCACCTGGGCGATCTCTTCGTCCGGCTGCAGCGCCAGCAGGTTCGCCACGTGCTGTCCCTTGGCGTCACGGCCCGCCTCCGGCACCTCGTAGGCCTTCGCCCGGTAGACCCGACCCTTGGTCGTGAAGAACAGCAGCCAGTGGTGCGTCGTGGTCACGAAGAAGTGCTCCACGACGTCGTCGGCGCGCAGCTGGGCGCCCTTGACTCCTCGCCCACCGCGATGCTGCGAGCGGTAGTTGTCGCTGCGGGTGCGCTTGATGTATCCCTCGCGCGTGAGCGAGACGACCATCTGCTCCTCGGGGATCAGATCCTCCATCGACATGTCGCCGTCGAAGCCCATGAGGATCTCGGTGCGGCGTTCGTCGCCGTACTTCGCGACGATCTCCGCGAGTTCGTCGCGAACGATCGTGCGCTGACGTTCCGGACGGGCGAGGATGTCGCGCAGGTCCTCGATCTGCGCCTCGAGCTTGGTCGCCTCGTCGACGATCGCCTGACGCTCCAGGGCCGCAAGGCGACGCAGCTGCAGCTCGAGGATCGCCCGTGCCTGCAGGTCGTCGATGTCGAGCAGGGTCTTCAGTCCGTCACGCGCGTCATCCGCTGACGCCGATGCACGGATCAGAGCGATGACCTCGTCGAGCGCATCGAGCGCCTTGAGGTATCCGCGCAGGATGTGCATCCGCTCTTCGGCTTTGCGCAGCCGGTACGTCGTCCGGCGGACGATGACCTCGATCTGGTGTTCGATCCAGAGCGTGACGAAGCCGTCGAGAGCGAGGGTGCGCGGCACCCCGTCGACGATCGCGAGCATATTGGCACCGAAGTTGTCCTGCAGCTGCGTGTGCTTGTAGAGGTTGTTGAGCACGACTTTCGCGACGGCATCCCGCTTCAGCACGATCACCAGACGCTGGCCGGTGCGTCCCGACGTCTCGTCGCGGATATCGGCGATCCCCTGGATCTTGCCGTCGCGGGCGAGGTCGCGGATCTTGATCGCGACGTTGTCGGGATTGACCTGGTAGGGCAGCTCCGTGATCACGAGACAGGTGCGGCCCTGGATCTCTTCGACGTTGACGACAGCGCGCATCGTGATGGACCCGCGGCCGGTGCGGTAGGCCTCGTGGATGCCGCGGGTGCCGAGGATCTGGGCGCCCGTCGGGAAGTCGGGTCCCTTCACCCGCGCCATGAGGGCGTCGAGCAACTCCTCCTGCGAGGCATCGGGATGATCGAGAGCCCACAACACGCCGTCGCTGACTTCGCGCAGGTTGTGCGGGGGGATGTTGGTCGCCATCCCGACCGCGATCCCGACCGATCCGTTGACGAGCAGGTTCGGGAACCGCGCCGGCAGCACCGTCGGCTCCTGCGTCTGTCCGTCGTAGTTGTCCTGGAAGTCGACGGTCTCCTCTTCGATGTCGCGCACCATCTCGAGCGCGAGCGGAGCCATCTTCGTCTCGGTGTAGCGCGGGGCCGCTGCGCCCTGGTTGCCGGGGGAGCCGAAGTTGCCCTGACCGAGCGCGAGCGGGTAGCGCATCGACCATGGCTGCACCAGGCGCACCAGCGCCTCGTAGATCGGCGAGTCGCCATGCGGGTGGTACTGACCCATGACCTCGCCGACGACGCGCGCGCACTTGCTGAAGGACTTGTCGGGGCGGAACCCGCCGTCGTACATGCCGTACAGCACGCGACGGTGCACCGGCTTCAGTCCGTCGCGGATGTCGGGGAGGGCACGGCCGACGATCACGCTCATGGCGTAGTCGAGATAGCTGCGCTGCATCTCGGACTGCAGGTCGACGGCGTCGATCCTGCCGTGGTTGTGTTCCGGCGTCAGGTCCGGGCGCTGTTCGTCAGTCATCTAGGTTCTTCCGTCGGTCTCACCGGGATCAGATGTCGAGGAAGCGGACGTCCTTCGCGTTCCGCTGGATGAAATGCCGGCGGGACTCGACGTCCTCGCCCATCAGGGTCGAGAAGATCTCGTCCGCAGCGGCGGCATCATCGATCGTCACCTGCAGGAGCGTCCGCTCCTCCGGGTTCATGGTCGTGTCCCACAGCTCTTTGTCGTTCATCTCGCCCAGGCCCTTGTAGCGCTGGATGCCGTTGTCCCGCGGAATCCGCTTGCCCTCCGCCTGACCGGCGGTGAGCAGTGCGTCGCGCTCGCGGTCCGAGAACACGTACTGGTGCGGCGAGTTCGTCCACTTGAGCCGGTAGAGGGGCGGCTGCGCCAGGTACACGTAGCCCGCCTCGATGAGTCCCCGCATGTACCGGAACAGCAGGGTCAACAGGAGCGTCGTGATGTGCTGGCCGTCGACGTCGGCATCGGCCATCAGCACGATCTTGTGGTACCTCGCCCGCTGAATGTCGAACTCTTCGCCGATCCCCGTGCCGAAGGCCGAGATCATCGCCTGGATCTCGGCGTTGCCGAGGGTTCGGTCGAGCCGCGCCCGCTCGACGTTCAGGATCTTCCCCCGCAGCGCCAGGATGGCCTGCGTGTGGGGATCGCGTCCCTGCACGGCGGAACCGCCGGCCGAGTCCCCCTCGACGAGGAAGATCTCGCTGATCGAGGGGTCCTTGCTCGTGCAGTCCTTGAGCTTGTCGGGCATCGAGGCCGATTCGAAGACGCTCTTGCGGCGCGCGGTCTCACGCGCCTTGCGGGCGGCGAGGCGCGCGTTGGCGGCGTCGATCGCCTTGCGGATGATGTTCTTGGCCTGCGGCGGGTTGCGGTCGAACCAGTCGCCGAGCTGGTCCCACACGACCTTCTGGACGAAGGCCTTCGCCTCGGTGTTGCCGAGCTTGGTCTTGGTCTGGCCTTCGAACTGGGGTTCGCCGAGCTTGACCGAGATCACCGCCGTGAGGCCCTCGCGCACGTCGTCGCCCGAGAGGTTCTCGTCCTTCTCCTTGAGGAGGTTGTTCGTGCGGGCGTACCGGTTCACGAGGGTCGTCAGCGCTGCACGGAATCCCTCCTCGTGCGTGCCACCCTCGTGGGTGTTGATCGTGTTGGCGTACGTGAAGACGTTCTCGGTGTAGCTCGTGGTCCACTGCATGGCCACCTCGAGCGCGATCTTGCGCTCGGGATCCTCGGACTCGAAGGAGATGACGTCTTCGTTGACGGCGTCGGTCTTGCGCGCGCGGTTGAGGTACTCCACGTAGTCGACGAGCCCGCGCTCATAGAGGAAGGTGTCGCCCGGCTGCCGCAGCACCGGATGCCCCTCGACATCCTCCTCGAGCGCCTTGTCCGGGCGCTCGTCGCGCACCGCCAGCGTGAGGCCCTTGTTCAGGAAGGCCATCTGCTGGAACCGCGTGCGCAGCGTGTCGTAGTCGAAGTCGACCGTCTCGAAGATCTCGGGGTCCGGCCAGAAGGTGATCGTGGTGCCGGTGCGGTCGCTCTCTTCGCCCCGCTCGAGTGGCGAGGTGGGAACGCCGCCTCCGCTGTAGCTCTGCCGCCAGACGTGTCCCTGCCGGAACACCTCGACCTCCAGCCGCATCGAGAGCGCGTTCACGACCGATGAGCCGACGCCGTGGAGACCGCCGGAGACGGCGTAGCCGCCCCCGCCGAACTTGCCGCCCGCGTGGAGCACCGTCAGCACGACCTCGACGGTCGACTTTCCCTCGGTGCGGTGCATGTCGACGGGGATGCCGCGGCCGTTGTCGACGACGCGCACCCCGCCATCGGCCAGCAGCGTCACGTCGATGGTGTCGCAGTGACCGGCGAGGGCCTCGTCGACCGAGTTGTCGACGATCTCGTAGACGAGGTGGTGCAGACCGCGCGGCCCCGTCGAGCCGATGTACATACCGGGACGTTTGCGAACGGCCTCGAGCCCCTCGAGAACCTGGATCGATTCCGCACCGTACTCGGGGGACACCGGGGCGCCTGACGAGGGGCGCGGGTCCGTCGGAGCGCTGTCGTTCGAGTCAGAATTCATAGGCTTTCGGCGCTCCAGATCGTCAGGGAAGGCGACCTCCCCAGCCTACCCGAGCCGACGCGGCCGAAACGGCATTCCGGGCCTCTGCGGGCCGAAAAATGCCGCTACCCACCCAAACGCACCCTCAGCCGTATGTATCGCGCGGACCGCGCCCTGGAATCGTTCTGGTGCCCCATTTCCACGAGGGGACGTCGGGGCCGATGAACCGAATGCCTTCGATGCCCGCATCGGGGTGGGCGCGGGCCAGGCGAGTGACGATCTCGGCGCGCAGCAACGAGAGCTGTTTGGCCCACGCGGTCGAGTCGCACTGCACCGTCAGCACGCCGGCATCCAGCGCCACCGGTCGCGCGTGAGCGGCCGTCTGCGCACCCGCCACCTCGTTCCACTGCAGCATCAGATCCTCCCGGGCCAGCTGGGAGTCCCACCCGGCCTCCCGGGTGAGGGCCGAGACGACGTCGCCGAGGCCTCGCGGGTCGCGACCGGGTGCGAACGGCGCGTGCTCGTCGTCGGGTTCCCGGCGCCGGCGACGGCGGGCGCGAGGTGCGGGGATGCCGCGCAGGCGCACGTACGTGGTCACGGTCAGAGGGAGCGATGCCTCGGCGTCACCTGTCACCGGTGTCCTCGCCCTCGGTGCGCTCGCTGCGCTCGCCGTCCTCGGCGGGGCCGACGATGCTCCCCGCGTCGATGCGCACCGTGCGGCGACGCAGATCGACGGGCACGTCCTCGAGCACGGCGGCCGTGACGATGACCTGCTCGTAGTCCGCCGTGACCGCGGAAAGTCGTCGGCGCCGTCCCACATCGAGCTCGGCGAACACGTCGTCGAGGATCAGCACCGGGTCCCCCGCCTGCGATTCCGCCCGCAGGAGCTGCGCCGATGCCAGACGGAGCGACAGCGCGACCGACCACGACTCACCGTGCGAGGCGTAGCCCTTGACCGGCAGATCCCGGATCCGCAGCATCAGATCGTCACGATGCGGACCCACGAGGTTCACACCGCGGTCGAGCTCCGCCGTCCGCGCCGCGGCGAGCGCGTGACGAAAGCGATCCGGCGTGCTGCCGTCCACGGCGTCTCCGGTACCGTCGACGCCTTCCTCGGGATCGCCGCCGCCGATCGAGAGCAGCCACTCCGCACGCGGGTCGTGGTCCGCTCCCGCGATGGCGCGATACGCATCCGCGAGGGGTTCGGCGAGGTCGGCGGCGAGCGCGACGCGCGCGTCGATCAGCTCGGAGCCGAGCGCGACCAGCTTGTCGTTCCACACGTCGAGGGTCGACAGCGCGTCGCCCTTTATCCCACGCGCTCGTGCCGACTTCAACAGGGCACCGCGCTGCCTGATCACCCGCTCGTAGTCCGCGATGACACCGGCCATACGCGGACTGCGCTGGATGAGCAGCTGGTCGGCGAATCGGCGTCGGGTCGAGGGGTCGCCTCGCACGATCCCGAGGTCTTCCGGGGCGAAAACGACGACCTGCGCGTAGCGCGGCAGCTCGGCGGGCCGGACGTCTGCGCCGTTCACCCGGGCGCGGTTCGAACCCTGCCGATTCACCTGGGCCTCGAGCCGGATGCGCCGACCCGCGTGCGCGACCCGGATGCGCACGATGGCGGCATCCCTGCCGGCCCGCACGAGGGGCTGATCGCTCGAGACGCGGTGCGAGCCGAGCGTCGCCATGAAGGCGATGGCCTCGGCGAGGTTCGTCTTGCCCTGTCCGTTGCTCCCCACGAACAGATTCGCGCCGGGACCCAGCTCGACCTCCGCTCCCGCGTAGTTGCGGAAGTCGGTGAGGCTGACATGCTCGACGATCACGGGATCAACCCTAGGGCGAGGCGCGGACCCCTCAGGATCGTGCCGCCCCGTCAGCGCAGCAGCAGGTTCGGCTGCAGCAGGTACTTGAACGTGTCGTCGCCCGAGCGGTCGACCGAGGTCTGGCTCGTGATGAGCACCGGGCTCAGCTTGTTCGCGTTGTCGGACGAGGTGAAGGTGATGCGCACGAACTCGCTGCGCACCGCGGTCAGGGCCTCGATCAGGTACTGCGGGTTCAACCCCAGCACGACCTCTTCGCCCTGGATGTGCGCGTCGACCGACTCCGAAGCGCGAGCCTGGTCGCCGCCCGACGCATCCATCGTCACGCCGTCGCCGTTGAACGTGAACCGAAGCGGCGCCGAACGATCGAGCACGATCTGCATGCGGCGCACCGCTTCGGCCAGCTCAGCGGTGTTGACCACGGCGTAGTGATCATTCTGCTCGGGGAACAGGCGTCGGACCGGGGGGAAGTTGCCCTTGATCAGCAGCGACGTGACGGTGCGGTCCCCCGAGGAGAAGGCGATGATCTCGCGATCGCCGGATCCGGAGAAGGCGATCCGGATGTCGCTGCCGTGCGCGAAGGTCTTGCCGACCTCCTGCAGGGTGCGGGCCGGTACCAGCGCAGACGCGTCCTCGGCGACGGCGGATCCGCCGTCCCAGGGGATCTCGCGCAGCGCGACCCGGTAGCGGTCGGTCGCGACAAGGCTCAGGCTCGTGCCGGTGACCTCGAGCTGCACGCCCGTGAGCACTGGCGTCACATCATCGCGCGAGGCGGCGAAGGCGACCTGGGCGATGGCCGTGGCGAAATCCTCGGAAGGGACCAGCCCCGGCTCGCCCGCGACCTCGGGGATCGCGGGGTATTCCTGCACGGGCATCGCGGGGAGCGTGAAGCGCGCGGAGCCGCAGGTGACGAGGATGCCGCCGTCGTCCTGCACCGACACCTCGATCGGGGCGTTCGGCAGCCGGCTGGCGATCTCGGAGAGCATCCGGCCGTGCACGAGGATCGTGCCGGGACTGTCGACCGTGGCCTCGATGAGCGTGCGTGCAGAAGCCTCGTAGTCGAAGGCCGAGAGGGAGAGCCCGTCCGGCCCCGCCTCGATCAGCACGCCGGCGAGGATCGGCTGTGGATTGCGCTGCGGAAGCAGCTTGACGACGAACGACACCGCGTCGCTGAAGACATCGCGGTTGACGTGGAACTTCACGGGCGCTCCCTTGTCGTCGTGGGTGAGGGGTTCCCATGCTAGTGCGCCCGAGGGAGTTCTCCGTGACCACGCCTGGGACGAGCGCCCGATGGCGAAGGTCATGGGATCTCGGTGGCTTAAAGGAAATTCTTGTTAACGGTGTTAACGCCTGTGGAAACTGTGGAGAAGTCCGGGTAACGCCGTCGCCGTATGGGAACTACACGCGTGTGAGATGTGGAACCGCTGCGGAATGCGCCGGGTACACCGACACCGTCGCCGTGGTCCGACCGATGGGTTCTCCACAGGGGCGGCCCAGCGGTGCACATGTGCGCCCGGGTTGTCCGGGTTTATCCACAAGTTATCCACACTGTGAAAAGGCGTATGTTGGCGTCCCGCCGAGCTCCGTGTCAAGTGCGGATGCGTGGCGTGGCGTGCGGCGTTCGTGGTCAGCGGGAGGAGCGTCCGAGGATCGCGGTGATCTCGGTGACCTGGTTGTACAGGGACCGCCGCTCCTTCATCAGGTCGCTGATCTTCTTGTAGGCGTACATCACGGTGGTGTGATCCCGGTTGCCGAAGAGCTGCCCGATCTTCGGCAGGGACAGGCTCGTGCGCTCTCGGCACAGGTACATGGCGATCTGGCGCGCCGTGGCGACGGCCTGCGACCGACTGGAGCCGTACAGATCGTCGACGGTGAGCTTGAAGTACTGCGCGGTCGCGGTGATGATGTCGGTCGGCGAGACGACATTGGCGTCGTCCTGGTCGATGATGTCGCGCAGCACCGTCTGGGCGAGCTGCACGTCGAGGGCCGAGCGGTTGAGGTTGGCGAAGGCTGAGACGCGGATCAGGGCGCCCTCGAGCTCCCGGATGTTGCTCGACACCTTGGTGGCGATGTACTCCAGCACGTCGTCCGGCACATGGAGGCGTTCGCTCTGCGCCTTCTTGCGCAGGATCGCCTCGCGGGTCTCGAGGTCTGGCGCCTGCACGTCGGTGATCAGTCCCCACTCGAACCTGCTGCGCATCCGGTCCTCGAAGCCGGTGAGGTGCTTGGGCGGCACGTCGCTCGTGATGACCACCTGCTTGTCGTGGTCGTGCAGGGTGTTGAAGGTGTGGAAGAACGCCTCCTGCGTCTCGGCGCGTCCCTGCAGGAACTGGATGTCGTCGATCAGGAGGATGTCGACGTCGCGATAACGCGCCTGGAACGCGGATCCGCGGTTGTTGGCGATCGAGTTGATGAAGTCGTTGGTGAACTCCTCGCTCGAGACGTAGCGAACCCGGATGCCGGCGTAGAGGTTGAGTGCGTAGTCACCGATCGCGTGCAGCAGGTGGGTCTTGCCCAGCCCGGAGTCGCCGTAGATGAACAGCGGGTTGTACGCCTTGGCCGGTGCCTCGGCCACAGCGACCGCGGCTGCATGGGCGAATCGGTTCGACTGCCCGATGACGAAGTTGTCGAAGGTGTACTTGGGGTTCAGCCTGGTGTCGTTTCGCGAGGCGCTCGCCGGCGTCTCTGCGGGGGTGTCGACGTAGGAGCGCAGAGCGGGCGATCCCGTGCTCTCGGCGTTCGCCCGCGCCTCGTCCGATCCGCGGGAATCGGCGAGGTGTGCGTCGACCAGCTCGGGGTTTACCACGACCCGGAACGTGGCGGCGGAGGTGGGGTGGTCGATGTGGGCGAGTGCCTCGAGGATCGACGCACGCATGCGCTTGTTGAACTGGGCCGCGGTGAGGTCGTTCGGCACATCGAGGTACAGCGTCCCGCCCATGATCCCCTGGGGCACGGCGAGGCTGAGGAAGCCCTGGAGCTGTGGCGTGACACGATCGTCGCGGGCGAGCGCATCGAGCACGGCCGCCCAGATCGAGACGTCTGGAACATCGTGCTGAGACATGGGCCCCCCGGGCTCGAATCGCGGTGTGGGAATCCGCAGGGGAACGGGGGAAATCCGTCGCCGAACCTGTGGATAACTTCCGGGGTTCGCACCAGGGGCGCTCCCCGCGGAGCAGCATCCACTGTAGAACGCGTGGGTGTGTCACTGCCAGGTGGCGATCGGACGACCCGCCATAATCTGCTCCCACAACTCGGTTTGTGGCGGCGGTGGGTCAGAGCGTATCCTTTGGAAGTTGACTTCTGCTTTCGGGCAGTTTCGTACCGCATACCCGTCGTCTCCGGTCGCCCGCCCCGGTGACTCGTATCCCGGAGTGAATCCATGAGCAAGCGTACTTTCCAGCCCAACACCCGCCGTCGCGCCAAGAAGCACGGCTTCCGCGCTCGCATGCGCACGCGCGCAGGGCGTGGCATCCTCTCGGCGCGCCGCGCCAAGGGGCGCACCGAACTCTCCGCGTAGCCGCTCGCGGTGCTCTCGAGGGCGAATCGGCTGACCCGCGGCGACGACTACAGGCACGTCGTCCGCCGGGGCCGCCGATGCGCAGGGGGAGTACTTGTCACGCACGTCGTCCCCCATGGCGGGGATGACGTGCGTTTCGGTTTCATCGTCGCGAAGAGCGTCGGGACCGCCGTCACCCGCAACACGGTGCGGCGACGACTCAAGGCAGCGTGTCGGGACCTGCTTCCAGCCATGGAGAAGGGGAGAGACGTCGTGATCCGTGCTCTTCCGCCGGCGGCGACCGCCGATTACGCCACGCTGCACGCGCAGGTGCAGCGCTGTCTGGAGCGCACACGATGAGCGGCGCACCGCTTCCCACCGCGATGACGGGCGCGGGGCATTTCTCTGCAGCGCGGGGAGCGCGGTTCCTCGTGCAGTCGCTCGCACTCGTCCCACGCAATGTCGCGCTCGGGATTCTGTGGGTCTATCGCGCCACGATCTCGCCGATCTACGGCGACGTGTGCAAGTACTACCCCTCGTGCTCGTCGTACGCGGTCGGGGCGGTCCAGCAGTACGGCGCCGTGGTCGGCTCAGTCCGCGCGGCGCGCCGCTTGTCGCGATGCCACCCGTGGGCGCAGGGCGGCATCGACGATGTGCCTCCCCACCGAGACTTCATGTACGAGCTGACCCCGCGGGGCTTCGTCGTGCCTGCTCCCCCGAGAAAGGACTGATCCGTGCCGGATCTGATCGGAATCATCCTCTGGCCGCTCAAGTGGGCGGTCGAGCTCGTGCTGGTCGCCTGGCACTGGTTGTTCACCGCGATGGGCCTGCCCGCGGCAGAGGGCATCACCTGGGTGCTCTCCATCATCGGGCTCGTCATCGTCGTGCGCGCGGCACTGATCCCTCTGTTCGTGCGACAGATCAAGAGCCAGCGCAAGATGATGGAAATCGCTCCTGAACTGCGAAAAGTTCAGGAGAAGTACAAGGGCAAGCGTGATCAGCTCTCGCGTGAGGCGATGAGCCGCGAGACGATGGCCCTGTACAAGAAGCACGGCACGACACCGGTGTCGAGCTGTCTGCCGCTGCTGGTGCAGATGCCCATCTTCTTCGCGCTGTTCAGCGTGCTGAACGATGTGCAGCGTATCGGCGACGACCCCGGCTTCAGCGGCGTGGGGCTGCTCAACAACGAGCTCACCCAGGAGTTCTACGACGCGAGGCTGTTCGGCGTGGCTTCGCTGCACGAGACCCTCATCGATGCGGTCAACAGCAGCAACACCGTCGCGATCGTCATCCTCGTCATCCTCGTGGCGCTGATGATCGTGTCGCAGTTCTTCACCCAGCTGCAGATCATCTCGAAGAACCTGTCGCCCGAAGCCAAGACCGGCCAGGCGTATCAGATGCAGAAGATCATGCTCTACATCCTGCCGCTGGCGTTCATCTTCTCGGGTGTGTTCTTCCCGCTGGGTGTGGTCATCTACTGGTTCACGTCCAACATCTGGACCATGGTGCAGCAGTTCATCGTCATCCGCGAGATGCCGACTCCCGGGTCGGATGCGGCCAAGGCGCGTGAGGAGCGTCTCGCGCGCAAGGGAAAGGCGATCAACGCCGAGGGCAAGGTCGTGCCGATGTCCAAGTGGGTCGAGGAGCAGGAGCGCCTGCTGGCCGAAGCCGAAAAGGCCAAGTCCCAGACTCCGAAGCGTCAGCAGCCGATGGGCAAGCAGCGCGCCAAGAAGCAGGGCCAGACGGGTAAGACCGCGGGAAACCGGGATGCCGCCGGCGGGTCGAAGAAGCCCGGCGGCGACGGTCCCGACTCCCCCGGCAAAAGTACTTCTCGCTGAGCGCGAAAGGGTAGACGAATGACGACGACAGAGGCGCACGAGAGCGCGAACGACGACGAGACGTCGGTGGCATCGCTGGAGCAGGAGGGCGATGTCGCGGCGGACTACATCGAGGAGCTGCTCGACATCGCCGACATCGATGGCGACATCGACCTCGACGTGAGGGCGGGGCGCGCATACGTGTCGGTCGACTCCCCCGATACGACGGAGTCCGGCCTGAAGGCGCTCTCGCACCCCGACACGGTGCAGGCGCTCCAGGAGCTGACGCGTCTGGCTGTGCAGAACCGCACGGGCCGCTTCTCCCGGCTCATCCTCGACATCGGCGGCTCGCGCGATGCCCGGCAGGACGAGTTGGATGCTCTGGTCGGCCGTGCGATCGATCGTCTCGACGAGGGTGCGGGTCAGGCGTCATTGCCCGCGATGTCGAGCTATGAGCGCAAACTCGTGCACGACCTGGTTGCCGCGCGCGGGTACGTGTCGGAGTCGTTCGGCGACGGTGCCGACCGGCACACCGTCATCCGGCGCGCATGACGTGTTTCACGTGAAACAACCATGACGCAGATGGTGCTGGAGCCCGAACCCGCCGCCTCCGCGGACATGTTCGGCGACCGCATTGAACTGGCGCGAACATTCGTCGCGCAGCTGGCGCTCCACGGGGAGACCCGCGGACTGATCGGCCCGCTTGAGATCCCGCGGCTCTGGACGCGGCATGTGCTGAACAGCGGCATCATCGCACCGCTGTTCACCTCGGGCGCCCGCGTTGCCGACGTGGGTTCGGGTGCGGGGCTCCCCGGGGTGGTCCTGGCGATCGCCCGCCCCGACATCGAGTGGCTGCTGATCGAGCCCATGGAGCGGCGCGTGCTCTGGCTACAGGAACAGGTCGCTCTGCTGGGACTGACGAACGTCGAGCTGCGGCGAGCTCGGGCTGAGGACGTCGAGCACGGGTGTGTCGATCAGCTGACGGCGCGCGCCGTGTCGGCGTTGCGCAAGCTCATTCCGCTCACGGCTCCGCTGGTGCGGGACGGGGGCGAGCTCATCCTGCTCAAGGGCGCCGGGGCGAACTCCGAGATCGACGCAGCCGCGAAGCAGGCGAGACGCTTCTCGCTGTCCGACGTGCGCGTCGAGATCGTCGGTGAGGGTGTGCTCGCGGATCCCACGCGAGTGGTCCGCGCGCGCGTCCGCGCATAACCACCCTCGCGGGCCCATCGCTCTCAGCCGGTGAGCACGAGGCCACGTCGTGTTTCACGTGAAACATCCTGTATAGATCGACGTGTCGACTCGAGCGAGACGTGGGGAGGGATGTGTGGACCGAGGGGTGCACCCCTCCCGTTGTTTCACGTGAAACACCGTTCGCGCGAAGAGTACGGGCGTCGGCGTGGATGCTCAGGGTGTGACCCCGCGTGTCAATTCGGTGTTGCCCGACGGGCCCCTCCGTGCCGGCGCTGGTGAGAGCGATAAATGCACGAAGAGGTTCGCGCGTCTGCGTCGAGCGGAGCAGCATCCGGCCGATGTCGCCGATCTCAGCGGATGCTGCGGCCACGGCGTCCACGACGCCGGCTTCCTCTCGCGCCTCGGTTCGCCCGATGGTGGTGACTGTGAAGAGCGGCTGCGGTGCACCGTCATGACGTGCCTTGCCGCGGCGTTCCTGCGTGTCATGGTCGAGCCGGACGACGAGCCAGGCCTCTGCGACGTGCCGGCCGGGGCCGTTGTGGACTCTGGTCGCGTGGTGTCGTCGGTGCGCTCCTCGCCCGAAGGTTGCGAGCCGACCTGGTGGCGCCTTCGCGATCGCTACATGGTCGTCAGAGATGCGGCCTGGTGTGAGAGGGGTGGCGCCCGCGGCTTCGGGGTCGAGTGTGGGCGCCGTGTTCCCATCTCGCCGTGGCGCCAGCCGCGCGCAGCCTGACATCGTCGCGTGGGCGTCAGGAGAGTTTCACGTGAAACATGGCGCTCGTGTGAGCACGGCTGCCGGAAGCGACGGGTGTCGATGTGCCTGAGGGCGCTCGACGTCCAGTACGGGGTGGATGTTTCACGTGAAACACGAACGGCTCGTTCATCAACGGAGCGCGCGGCAGGGAATGTCGGGTGTGCGGCTTAGAGTAGGTGGGTCCCCGATCCCCTGACTGGAGCGTTTCACGTGGAACATTCCGAGCCGGCAGGCGCCCCGGCATCCGTCTCGACGGTGGACGACACCCCGTTGGCGAGGGAGCTCGCCGATCTCTCCGCGCGGCGGCGTGCCCTGAGCGACGTCCGTGTCGACCTGCCGGAACGCACACGCATCATGACCGTCTCGAACCAGAAGGGCGGCGTCGGCAAGACGACGAGTGCCGTGAACATCGCAGCGGCGCTGGCGAGTCTCGGTGCGCGCGTGCTGGTCGTTGATCTCGACCCGCAGGGGAACGCATCCACTGCGCTCGGCGTCGAACACGGCGCCGACACGCCCAGTGTCTACGACGTGCTCATCGACGACTTTCCGCTGTCGGACATCGTGCAGGCCAGTCCGGAATCCCCGTTGCTGTTGTGCGCGCCGAGCACGATCCATCTGGCGGGCGCCGAGATCGAGCTGGTGTCGCAAGTCGCCCGCGAGCATCGTCTGCGGACCGCCCTCGAGACCTATCTCGAGTCTTCGGCGGATCCCGTGCACTTCGTGATCGTGGACTGCCCGCCTTCTCTGGGTCTGCTGACCATCAACGCCTTCGCTGCAGCGGACGAGGTGTTCATCCCGATCCAGTGCGAGTACTACGCGCTCGAGGGCCTCAGCCAGCTGATGGGCAGCATCGGCATGATCCAGCGGCACCTGAATCCGCCGCTGCACGTGTCGACGATCCTGCTCACGATGTACGACGGGCGCACGCGGCTGTCGCAGCAGGTTGCGGACGAGGTCCGTTCACACTTCGCGGAGCAGGTGCTCAACACTGTCATCCCGCGGTCGGTGCGCGTCTCGGAGGCGCCGAGTTTCGGTCAGACGGTGATCGCCTACGATGGCCAATCGGCCGGCGCGGTGGCGTATCGCGAGGCGGCCGTCGAGATCACACGCCGTCATGCCGAGAGCTCGGCCGACGCCCAGCAGAAAGGACGCAGTTGATGGCGGCTAAACGCACAGGACTCGGACGGGGGATCGGCGCGCTCATCCCCACGAGCGAGGCCGAGCGCCGACCGGTGGACGTCTTCTTCCCCGGCGGACGATACGGTGAGGCCGAGACCTCCGCCACGGCGGTGGTCGACGACGGACCGGTCGCAGCATCCGAGGGCGAGGGCGACGCACCGTCGGGCGGGGAGGACCTCGTCGCGGTGCCCGGGACGCTTCTGGCGCAACTCGACCCCCACGCGATCTTCCCCAACCCTCGGCAGCCGCGCACCACCTTCGATGAAGACGACCTCGCCGAGCTGGTGCACAGCGTTCGCGAATTCGGCGTTCTGCAACCCGTCGTGGTGCGCACTCTGGATGCGCAGGGCGGGACCTATGAGCTGATCATGGGGGAGCGGCGTACGCGCGCCGCTCGCGAGGCGGGTCTCGAGACGATCCCGGCGATCGTCCGGGACACCGCCGACGAGAACCTGCTTCGCGATGCCCTGCTCGAGAACCTGCACCGCTCCCAGCTCAACGCGCTGGAGGAGGCGTCGGCCTACCAGCAGCTGCTGGAGGACTTCGGCATCACCCAGGAAGAGCTCGCGACACGGATCGGCCGCTCACGCCCGCAGATCAGCAACACCATCCGGTTGCTTCGGCTGCCCGTTCCCGTGCAGCAGCGGGTGGCCGCCGGCGTGCTCTCGGCGGGGCATGCCCGTGCGATCCTGTCGGTCGAGGATCCCGAGGGGATGCAACGACTCTCGGACAAGATCGTGAACGAGGACCTGTCGGTGCGCGCCGCGGAGGCGGCTGCCAAGGCCGGCGCCAAGCCGAAGCCCACGAAGCCGCAGGCGGGGGGTCGTCGGGGTCACCTCGACGACCTCGCGGAACGTCTCGGCGACCGTCTAGACACTCGGGTGCGGATCAGTCTTGCTGCCAAGAAAGGCCAGATCAGCATAGATTTCGCCTCAGTCCAGGACCTGAACCGCATCCTGGGCGAGATGGGTGTGGACGTCTACGGCGCGTCCTGAGCACACGAATGCCCCCGCAGCCTGAAGGGCTCGGGGGCATTCACCTGTGAGGCAGCGACCTCAGCCGATGAACGGCGCGAGATCCTTCTCGAGCGCATACTTCGGCTTGGCGCCGATGATGGTGGTCTTGACCTCGCCACCCTGGAAGACCTTCATCGCCGGAATCGACGTGATCTGGTACTTCATCGCCAGATCGGGATTCTCGTCGACGTTGAGCTTGAGAATCGTGATCTTGTCGGGGTGCTCGGACTGGATCTCGTCGAGCACCGGCGAGACCATGCGGCACGGACCGCACCATTCCGCCCAGAAGTCGACGAGCACCGGCCCCTCAGCCTGAATGACGTCCTGCTCCCAGGTGTTCGAGGTGGTGGCTTTGGCGCTCATGGGGATCTCCTTCGTGTGGTGTCGCTTGAGTCAACGGCCGGCGCCGCTGTGTTGTTCCCGTCAGGCCGCTGCGGCGTCGTCGTCTCGCTCGTCCGCGTGCAGGTCGGCCTTCTCCTCGGCCTGCTCGAGCGCGGCGAGGAAGTGCTCGGCGTCGAGTGCGGCGACCGTGCCGCTGCCGGCCGCGGTGACCGCCTGCCGGTAGGTCGGGTCGACGACGTCGCCCGCCGCGAAGACGCCCGCAACCGAGGTGCGTGACGAGCGGCCGTCGACCCAGATGGTCCCGTCGGCGGTGAGATCGAGCGACCCGTGCACGAGGTGCGTGCGCGGGTCGTTGCCGATCGCGACGAAGAGGCCATCGAGGGCGAGTTCGCGGGTGCTGTCGTCGACGGTGGAGCGCAACAGCACGCCCGAGACGGCCTCATCGCCGAGGATGTCGGCGACCTCGGCGTTCCAGACGAACTCGATCTTGTCGTTCGACATCGCCCGCTCCTGCATGATCTTCGAGGCCTTGAGCGTGTCGCGGCGGTGGATCACGTAGACCTTCGAGGCGAAGCGCGTGAGGAAGGTCGCCTCTTCCATGGCGGAGTCGCCCCCGCCGACGACGGCGATGACGCGGTCTCGGAAGAAGAATCCATCGCAGGTCGCGCACCACGACACCCCGCGGCCCGAGAGCCGTTCCTCGCCCTCGAGCCCGATCTTGCGGTAGGCGGACCCGGTGGCCACGATCACGGCGGCCGCCTCGTGCACCGCCCCGCTGCCGAGGGTCACAGTCTTGACCGGTCCCTCGACCGAGAGCTCCACGACGTCGTCGTAGAGCACCTCGGCGCCGAACTTCTCGGCCTGTGCCTGCATCTTCTCCATCAGGGCCGGACCCTGGATGCCGTCGGGGAAGCCGGGGAAGTTCTCGACCTCGGTGGTGTTCATCAGTTCGCCGCCGGCTTCGACCGAGCTGGCGACGACCAGGGGCGCCAGGTTCGCGCGAGCGGCGTAGATGGCCGCGGTGTATCCGGCGGGACCGGAGCCGATGATGATGACCTGACGCACGTGTGTTCTCCGTTTCATGGCGCTCGGACGAGTTCTTCCGCAGCGTGCAACACATCGTAGCCCGGGGGCATTCCGCGGCCTTCGCCGGGTTTCGCAGACCGGAAAGAGTTCACGGGCCGTTCAGCGGCGCAGGCGTCGCAGAGCCGCTCCCACGCTCGCCAGCTCGGGTGCACGCAGCACCGCCAGTCCCGCCGCGTAGACGATCACCACGACGGTCCCGATCGCGGCCGCGCCGAGCATCGCCGTGACCAGCGACGACAGCATCCACCCGCCGGCGCCGCCCAGCAGCACGAAGGCGAGCCACCCCGCCAGCGCGGCCGGAAGGGCGGCGCCCGCGAAGCGCGCGATCGCGATCGCCGTACCGCCCAGCTGCAGCGGCCCGGTGTGGCGACGCAGCAGCCAGACGGCGATCGCGAGCTGGATCAGGCTCGATGCCGACTGTCCCAGGGCGATGCCGGCCGCGAGGAACGTCACGGGCAGCACCGCTCCGGCGAGCACAGCGGTGCCGGCGGCCAGCGCGGCCTGCACGAGGGTGAACAGGAAGGGGCTGCGGGTGTCGTGGAACGCGTAGAACGCCCGCTGGATCACGAAGAGCACGGCGAGCGGCACGAGGCCGACCAGATACGCGCCCAGCACCCACGCCGTCGCAACGGCCGCCTCGGCGTCGTTCGCGAAGATCCGCGAGACGGGCACGGCCGTGGCGGCGACGACCGCGGTCGCCCCCATCATGAACACCCCCAGAGTGCGGATGCTGACGTCGAGGTCCGTGCGCACCTCGACGAGCCGGCCGGCGGCCACGTGCTCGCTCAGCTGGGTGAAGTAGGGGGTGCCGATCGAGAACGCGATGACGGAGTACGGCAGCATGAAGATCAGCCACGAGATCTGCATCGTCATGACGGATGCCGCCGCCCCCGAGGCTTCGGAGACGACCCGGGTCTGAACCAGCGCGGCGAGCTGACCGACGACCACCATGAGGAAGGTCCAGCCCGCCAGCGTGCCGATGTGGCGCAGCCCCATGCCGCGCCACCCGAAGTCGGGTCGCACGCGCAGCCCGGCCCGGCGCCAGAAGAACAACAGCACGACGGACTGGACCGCGATCCCGACGGTGGCGGTGGCTCCCATGACGGCGGTCATCGCGGGGCTCCACGCGAGTGCATCCGCCCGGTCGGAGCCGAACACGGCGATGAAGACGAGGAATCCCGCGATCGAGACGATGTTGTTGACGATGGGCGCCCACGTGTAGGGCCCGAAGACCCTGCGGGCGTTGAGCACCTCGCCGACGAGCGCGTAGATGCCGTAGAAGAGCAGCTGCGGCAGACACCAGTACGCGAACGCGACGGCGAGCGCGAGCTGAGGACCGGTGAAGCTGGGGCCGTAGAGCGAGACGAGCCACGGGGCGACGGCCAGGGCCAGCGCCGTCGCGGCGACGAGGACGACGGCGCCCAGCGTCATCAGCTTGGAGACGAAGCGCGAGCCGCCGTCGCTGTGCGACGCGGCGGCGACGATCTGGGGCACGATCACGCCGGTGAGGATGCCGGTGGAGATGATCGCGTAGATGTTGTTCGGCAGCTGGTTGGCGACGGCGAACGCGTCGGCGGCGGAGCTGCCGACCGATCCGATCGCGGCGACGAGCACGATCGTTCGCACCAGTCCGGTGACCCGCGAGACGAGGGTGCCGGCGCCGAGGATGGCGCTCGCGCGACCGAGGCTAGCCATCGGCGGCATCCGTCCCCGCATCCGTCTGCGCACGTGCGCGCCGGCGGCGCAGGATCGTGCGGGTGACGCCCACGCCCAGCAGACCGGCCACCAGGAGCGAGAGGACCACGATGCCGATCCGCTCCCACTCCGCGCGCACGTGCACCTCGACGGTGCGCTCGGGCCCGATCTGCTCGAGGGTGGGGCTGAGCAGCCGCAGGTCGATGTCGACCTCGCCGCTGCCGACGCGGGCGCGCACCGGCACCTGCACGCGGGTGTTGACACCGGGGTCCGCCCGCACCTCGATACTGCGCTCGACGTCGAGACGCAGGCTGTCGGGGGTGGCGACGAGCACGACGTTGACCGGCCACGGCAGCGCGTTGCGCACGTACACCGGGATCGGGGATTCGGTGCTGACGAGCTGAATCGTGCTCGGTGGCTGGATCTCGACGGCGGTCAAGGTGGCGGCGGTCGCGTCGCGGTGCGCGGCGAGCGCGTCGTCCCACTCGAGGGGCACCCCCCGCCAGGCGGTGGCGATCAGCTGAAGGATCTGCGCGCGCTCCGGCCCGAGCATCAGGTTCGGATCGTCGATGATCGCCGAGAAAGCCTCGAGCTGCTCCTCGCCCGCCAGCAGGCCCTCGAGCGCGTCCACCCGAGCCTCATCGGGCGATTCCGTGGCCACGCGTGCGGGGGCCGGCGCGGCCAGCAGCTCGTCGAGCGACGCGGGCGAGGCGCTCGACGAGCCGTACAACGAGCCGATCGCCGCCTGCAGCCCGGGGGTCGAGACCTCGGCCGTGCGATCGAGGGCGATCAGCACCGGTTCGCCGTCCGCGGCGGATCCCGCGAACGACACGAAGCCGCTGAGCGCGGCGAGGGCCGCCGCGCGGGGCTCGTCCGTCGCCTCGTCGACCGGGGCGACGGACGCGGCGAATGCGGCGGAGAGGGCGGCGTCCGAGATCAGGATGCGGTGACCGTCGATGGTGCCGCCGGCGGTGACGGGAGTGCCTTCGATCGCCTCCGACGACAGGAACGTCAGGGGGGCGGCATCCGGATCGTCGTCGACGGCGTCCTCGGCGAGTGCGGCGACCACGGCGTCGCCGGCCAGGCCCGCGGCGGGCCAGTACGTCGAGGCACGGGCGCCGGGGATCTCGAGCAGCTCGGCCGTGGTGGGCAGCTCGACGGCGTCGCCGTCTTCGTCCTCAGCCGGCGGGGTGGGGGCGGGGGACGGTGTCGTCGGCTGCTCCACCGGCTGATCCGCGAAGTCCGCCGGTGAGAGGGCGTACGAGAGATCGGGCGCCTCGAGCAGCTCGGGCAGGCCGGCGCCGATCTGCGCCGCGACGTCGGCGTCACCGAACTGCAGGGCGAACCGCGTGTTGGGCAGCCGCTCGAGCCGCTCGAGCCAAGCGGTGGCAGACGGCGGTGCGGCCGTGCCCAGGGCGCGGATGGAGGCGGGGATCACCGGATCGATCGCAAGAACCGCGGTCGATCCGGCGATTCCGTCCAGCAGCGCGAGAAGGCGACCCCCCTCGCCGGTGAGCTGTGCGAGCTCGTCGGCATCGATGAGCCCGTCCGCACGCGGACCGGTCGTGATCGGCACGAGGAGCCCCGTCTGCGGCACGGCCGCGTCGGAGTCCGGGTCGTTCACGACGACGACGCTACGCGAGGAGGCGCCCTCGGATGCTGTCGCCGAAGTCCATGTCGCCGCGAGCGGATACACGCCGGGGGCGAGGTCGTCCCAGTCGGCCGCATCCGCCGCGACCTCGATCGTGACCGCCTCGGCGGCGTCCGGCTCGACACCGGGAGCCGAGCGGGACTGGAGGGTGCGGGTCTCGCCGACGCCCGTGCCGCTCTCGAGCCAGTCCGCGAGCGCCGCCGACGAGGCCAGCTCGTCACCGATGGCGAGCGTGAGATCGCCGGGCTCGACGGCCTCGTCGTCGGCGCGCAGCACGACCGACGCCGTGAGCTCGTCGCCGCTGTCGACGAGCCCGCGGTCGGAGGGCGCGAGGACGATCGTCGGAACGGCGGCCGGTGCACTCGGCGACGGCGTCGCCGCCCACCCCGCGATCCCGGGCGAGAGCACGATCAGCAGCAGGGCCAGCAGCGCCGCGAGCGTCGCGCGGGTCGCCATGGAACGCGCGCACGCGGAGCGGTGCCGCGCGCCGGAACCGAGAAAAGGGTGCGTCACGCTTCGTCCGGGGGTCGCTCGCGCACGATGGTCACCGCGCGCGTGCCGTCGATTCTACGTCGCCGCCGGCTGGGGACACCGTCAGACGGCGCGTGCCCGACGCGCGGTCGATGCGGGGGGAACGGGCGGGCGGGGTTGAATGGACGGATGATCAGCGAACCCCGGGCCGACCTGTGCGCGGCGCTCGCCGCCGACCTCACGGGGCTGTCGTACACCTCCGCCCGACTCCGGGCGCTCTGGGGCGTGCCCGCGGACGCGGCGCTCGGCCGGGGCTCGGCACACCCCGCCCGCGCCGCGCTGCACGCGTCGAACGATCCCGTGGCGCTCGTGGCGCGTCTGTTCTGGCTGGGGGACCCGGTGCCGGCCGACGCGCTGGCCCCGGTCATGCCGAGGACAGGAATCGACGGACTGGGCCAACTCGGGCTGGTCGAATCCGACGGCGAGCTGGTGCGACCGCGCGCGATGATCCGCCCCCAGGCCTACGTCGATGACGCGGGGACGGGGGAATGGTGGATCGCGAGCGACCTCGACGAGCTGGCGCTCGGCGGGTCCCTGCCGCCGGACCACGTGCTCGGCGTGGGTGGGGCCTCCATGACGCTCGCCGGTCTGCAGGTGCCGGTGCCCGGCGGCAGCGTGCTCGACCTGGGGGCGGGATGCGGCATCCAGGCGCTGCGGGCACGCCGCGCCGCCGCGAGCGTGCTGGCCACCGACGTCTCGCTCGCCGCGCTGCGCTACACCCGGTTCAACGCGCTGCTGAACGGCGTGGACGGCATCGACGTGCGCCACGGCAGCCTCTACGAACCCGTCGCCGGCGAGCGGTTCGACCGCATCGTGTCGAACCCGCCCTTCGTCATCACGCCGCGAAAGGAGGGCGTGCCCGCCTACGAGTACCGCGACGGCGGCCTCGTCGGAGATGCGCTGGTGCAGCAGGTGGTGGCGGATGCGGGTCGACACCTGACGGCCGGCGGGATAGCCCAGCTGCTCGGCAACTGGGAGTATCGCGACGACGAGGACGGGTTGGACCGCGTGCGGCGATGGGTCGGTGAGTCCGCCGCCGCGGCATCCGGTGTCGAGCTCGACGCGTGGGTCATCGAGCGGGAGCGCCTGGACCCGGCGGCGTACGCCGAGATGTGGATCCGGGACGGGGGGACGGTGCCCGGTTCACCCGCCTTCGACGAGCTGCTGGGCGCGTGGCTGCGTGACTTCGCGGACCGGGGGGTGTCGGAGGTGGGCTTCGGATACATCCTGCTGCGCCGGTCGGTCGCCGGGAACCCGCCCCTGAGCCGGTACGAGCGCATCGCGCACCCGATCGCCGAACGCGGCCTCGGTGCCCATCTCGCGGCCGCGCTGGCCGCGCACGACCGGCAGGCGGCGCTGGACGACGACGAGCTGGCGACCACGCGGCTGCGCGTCGCCGACGACGTCACCGAGGCGCGCCATCACCTGCCCGGCGCCGCGGACCCGAGCGTGATCGAGCTGCGCCAGGGCGGCGGGTTCGCGCGCACCGTGACGGCGGACACCGGCCTCGCGGCGCTCGTGGGCTCGTGCGACGGCGACCTCGACGTCGGCACGCTCGTCGACGCGATCGCCCACCTGCTCGAGGTGGATGCCGCCGACCTGCGCCGCGAGCTGCTGCCGCGGGTGCGGGAGCTGCTGGTCGACGGCATCCTGAGCTTCGTCGAATGACCGACCGGCCACGGCCCGAGGGCGCGTCCCGAGCGGTCGGTAGGCTAGCGGGCATGGTGAGCATGGCCGATGGGATCGCTCGGCTCGGCACACTTGCCGCGTCGCCGGTCGTCGCGACTCTCGCGGCGGCGTTCCACGACGCGGGGTTCGAACTCGCCGTCGTCGGCGGGCCCGTGCGCGACGCGCTGCTGGGGCGCGAGATCAACGACCTCGATTTCGCGACCGACGCGCAGCCCGACGACATCCTGCGCGTCGTCACGCCGATCAGCTCCACGCAGTGGGACGTGGGCCGTGCTTTCGGGACCATCGGTGCGCGGGTGCGCGGCGAGCAGGTCGAGATCACGACCTACCGCGCCGACGCCTACGACGGGACCACGCGCAAGCCGGTCGTCGCGTTCGGCGACACCCTCGACGCCGACCTGGTGCGCCGTGACTTCACCGTGAACGCGATGGCCCTGCGGGTGCCCGAGCGCAAGCTCGTCGACCCCGGTGGCGGCGTCGAGGACCTGCTCGCGGGCGTGCTGCGCACGCCGTCGACCCCGGAAGTGAGCTTTCAGGACGACCCGCTCCGCATGCTGCGGGCCGCCCGGTTCGCCTCGCAGCTGTCGTTCGCCGTCGATGAGGCCGTCGTGCGCGCGATGGCCTCGCTGCGCGAGAGCCTGGGCATCGTCAGCCCTGAGCGCATCCAGGGCGAGCTCGTGCGCCTGCTGCAGACCGACGACCCGACCCGGGGGCTGCGGCTGCTCGTCGACACGGGCCTCGCCGAGCTGTTCCTGCCCGAGGTTCCGGCGCTGCAGCTCGAGGTGGACGAGCACCATCACCACAAGGACGTCTATGAGCACTCGCTGACGGTGCTGACCCAGACCATCGGCCTCGAGCGCGAGCGGCATCCGGGCACCGCGCCGGACGTGCCGCTGCGCCTGGCCGCGCTGCTGCACGACATCGGCAAGCCCGATACCCGCAAGCTCGAGCCCGGCGGCGGTGTGAGCTTTCACCACCACGACATGGTGGGGGCCCGCTTGGCGCGCAAGCGGCTGAAGGCGCTGCGCTTCGACTCCGACACCATCGCGGCCGTGACGCAGCTGATCGAGCAGCACCTGCGCTTCTTCGGCTACGCGGAAGGCACGTGGACCGATTCAGCCGTGCGCCGCTACGTGCGCGATGCCGACGGCAACCTCGAGCGCCTGCACATCCTCACGCGCGCCGACGTCACCACGCGCAACAAGCGCAAGGCGGCGCGGCTGCGCTCGGCCTACGACGACATCGAGGACCGCATCGCCGCGCTGCGGGAGCAGGAGCAGATCGACGCCGTGCGGCCCGAGCTCGACGGCAACCGCATCCAGCAGGTGCTCGGCATCCGCCCCGGCCGCGAGGTCGGCGAGGCGTACCGCTTTCTGCTCGATCTGCGCCTCGACGAGGGCGTGCTCGGCGAGGCCGAGGCGGAGCGCCGCCTGCGTGACTGGTGGGCCGCCCGCGCCGGCTGAGGCGCGACCCGCTAGGGGACGACCACCGCGCGGCCGCGCACCGTGCCCTCGTGCAGCTTGCCGTAGGCCGTGACGGCATCGTCGATCCCGTACCGCTCGGTGTGCACCGACACGGCGCCGACGCGCGCGAGGTCGAGCACCTCCATGAGCTCGTTGCGGGTGCCCCAGTAGGGGGCACGCACCGCGGCGCCGAAGGGCGTGGAGAAGAACCCCGTCGGCAGCACGCCGCCGCCGATCCCCACGATGTGGATGTAGCCGTCGATCGCGACGGCCTCACGCGACATGTCGAGGGTCGGCTGGGCGCCGACGAAGTCGAACACCGCCTCGGCGCCGAGTCCGCCCGTCAGCTCGCGGATCTTCGCCGCGGTCTCGGGCCCCGAGATCAGCGTCTCGTGCGCGCCGACTTCGGCGGCCAGGGCGAGCTTGTCCTCGTTCAGGTCCACCGCGATGACGCGGGCCGGCGAGATGGCGCGCAGGATCTGGATGCCGACGTGCCCGAGTCCGCCCGCGCCGATGACGACGGCGGTCGAGCCCGCGTAGAGCTTGTGCTGCGCGGCGCGGATGGCGTGGTACGGCGTCAGACCGGCATCCGTCAGCGAGACGGACTCGACGGGGTCGAGGTCGCCGAGGGCGACCAGGTGACGCGCGTCGTCGACGATCATGTACTCGGCCATGGCTCCCGGCGCCCCCAGTCCGGGAGGGGCGATGCCCATTGCGGCGGCGTGAGGACAGTAGTTCTCGGCGCCCTGTGCGCAGGCGTGGCACAGGCCGCATCCCCAGGGTCCGTAGACGGCGTAGGAAGCGCCGAGCTGCACGCCCTGCACCCCGTCGCCGAGCTTGTCGGCGACGCCCGCGCCCTCGTGCCCCAGGGTGAGCGGCAGGCCGTAGGAGTACTGCTCCTCGGGCAGATCCATCAGGAACCAGTCGGAGTGGCAGAGCCCCACCGCCGTGATCTTCAGCCGGATCTGTCCGGGCCCCGGCTCCGGCACGTCGATCTCGACGACCTCGGGTCCCTTGCCGATCTCGCGATACTGCACAGCCTTCATGACATCTCCCATCGTTGGATGCCTCCAGCCTGCTCCCTCTCGCCCGTCCTGTCACGGGCCGGGGCCGGAACAAACCCGCGGTGTGGATGCCGGGCCCAGAAACCAGGGTTCGCGCGAAAAATCGCGCGATGCGGAGGGTTTCGCGCGAACGGTGGTTTCTAAGAGCGGCGCCGCGTCTGCAGCATCCAGCGGGCCGGGGCCGGAACCAACCCGGCCGTCCGCTATGATGTAAAGGTTGTGCGGTGACGACGGCCCTGTCCGCCCGTATCCGCACGACATGCACACACCCTCCTGCTGCCGGGAAATGCCCGTCAGCCGTTCTAGTCCGAAGGAGGTGGGTTAGTGACGCATTCGCATCAGTACGAGCTCATGGTCATCCTGCAGCCCGAGATCGACGAGCGCACGGTCGCTCCGAGTCTCGACAAGTTCCTCAAGGTGATCACGAACGATGGCGGCACCATCGACAACGTCGACATCTGGGGTCGCCGCCGTCTCGCGTACGAGATCCAGAAGAAGAACGAGGGCATCTACGCCGTCGTCGACTTCACCGCCACGAGCGCCGCGACGCAGGAGCTGGACCGTCAGCTCAAGCTCTCCGAGGCCGTCATGCGCACCAAGGTGCTGCGTGCCGAAGAGGCCATCGCCCAGGTCGCCGCCGAGCAGAAGCGCGCGGACGACAAGGCCGCTCGCAAGGCCGCCCGTCCCGCGAAGACCGCGGCCAAGCAGGACGCCTAGTCCCCATGGCCGGCGAGACGATCATCACCGTCGTGGGCAACCTCACGGCCGATCCCGAGCTGCGGTACACGCAGAACGGGCTGCCCGTCGCGAACTTCACGATCGCGTCGACCCCCCGCACGTTCGACCGTCAGGCGAACGAGTGGAAGGACGGCGAGGCGATGTTCCTGCGCGCATCCGTCTGGCGCGACTTCGCCGAGCACGTCGCCGGTTCCCTCACCAAGGGAATGCGCGTCGTCGCTCAGGGACGTCTGCGCCAGCGCTCCTACGAGACCCGTGAGGGCGAGAAGCGCACGACGATGGAGCTCGACATCGACGAGATCGGCCCGTCGCTGCGCTACGCCACCGCGCAGGTCACCCGCTCCTCCGGGGGCGGCGGCCAGAACCGGTCGCAGGGCGCGTCGGAGGAACCGTGGTCGACGCCCGCCGCCTCCTCCTCGGGAGGCGGAGCCGACGGGTGGAGCAACCCCGGCGCATACGGCGACGACACCCCGTTCTAGAAGCATTCCGGATGCCGCACGCCGGTCGGTGAGCGCGCTGCAGGCGCACCGCGACCCGGATCATCCGGCATCCACACCAACCCATAAGGAACAACATGGCTGGAAAGTCCAGCGGCGATCGCCGCAAGCCGCGGAAGGGCGCGAAGAACGCCGCTCCCGCGAAGTTCACCCGGGTCGGCGTCATCGACTACAAGGATGTCGCCACCCTCCGCAAGTTCATCTCGGAGCGCGGAAAGATCCGCGCCCGTCGTATCACCGGTGTCTCGGTGCAGGAGCAGCGTCTGATCGCCACGGCGATCAAGAACGCGCGCGAAATGGCGCTCCTGCCCTACTCCGGCGCCGGCCGCTAAGGAGCACACATGTCGAAGCTGATTCTCACGAATGAGGTCGCAGGTCTCGGCGGTGCCGGTGACGTCGTCGAGGTGGCGGGCGGATACGCGCGCAACTACCTCATCCCGCAGGGCTTCGCCGTCGCGTGGTCGCGCGGTGGCGAGAAGCAGGTGGCGTCGATCCGCGCCGCCCGCGAGTCCCGTGCGATCCACGACCACGAAGAGGCCGTGTCGCTCAAGAACACGCTCGAGAGCAAGGCCGTGAGCCTGACCGTGAAGGCGGGCCGCGAGGGCCGTCTGTTCGGTTCGGTGACGCAGGCCGATGTCGCGAACGCCGTCAAGGCCGCGGGCCTCGGCGACGTCGACAAGCGCAAGGTGCACATCCCGAGCGCCATCAAGTCGGTCGGCGAGCACGAGGCCACGCTTCGTCTGCGCGACGACGTGACCGCCGTGATCACCCTGCAGGTGGTCGCCGCCAAGTAGTGCCTGTACGGCGAGAGCCGACGCGGATGCCGCGGAGCCTTCGGGTTCCGCGGCATCCGTCGTCTGCGGCCCATTTCGGCGTCCGATTGCGCCGCGTTCCGCTGACCGGAATTGCGCCCTTGTCCCCCATATGGTGGACATTCGCCACAGAGTTGTGCACACCCACATGAGGGAAAGCGCAACCTTCAATACCGGCTTCAAACACATTTCCGCTCACAGGCTGTGAAATACGAATAGCCTGGTCAGAGGGAATAAAAAACTTCGGTTTCGGGCCGGATCCGCGAGTTGTCCACAGGTGTTGTACACAGGCAACGCGGCGTGTCGGCGGTTTTCTCCACATAGTTATCCACAGGCCGTCTTGCGGGGTGCGATACCCCGGCCCTAGCGTGATCACGCGCACTTCGGGGGGAGGCCGGATCCGTTCGATCCGGTGAGTGTCGGTGGTCTCTGCTGTGATCCGTGTGGGGCGCGGAACGCAGTGAACGAACCGGCTTCGGCGTCCTGCACGATGGGCCCGCGACGGGCACAGGCAGGTTGCGCGCCGGGAGTCGGCGTGTCGGAGCACCCCCATCGGGGTGAGGAGAGGAGCGCGGTGTCGATCGCCGATATCTCGGAAGAGCGACTGGGCGGTTCCGGTCGCACCTCGGAGCGGACCCCTCCCCACGACATCCTCGCGGAGCAGAGCACGCTCGGCGGAATGATGCTGTCGAAGGATGCTGTCGCTGACGTGATCGAGTCGCTACGCGGCGTCGACTTCTACGTCCCCAAGCACGAGCTGATCTTCGACGCGATCCTGTCGCTGTACTCGCACGGCGAGCCCACCGACGTCGTCACGGTCACCGACGAGCTGATCAAATCGGGCGACCTGCAGCGCGCCGGTGGCGCCGACTACCTGCACACCCTCACCTCGATCGTCCCGACGGCGGCGAACGCCGGCTACTACGCCACGATCGTGTCGGAGCGCGCGCTGCTGCGCCGTCTCGTCGAGGCCGGCACGCGCATCGTGCAGCTCGGGTACGGCGGCCAGGGCGACGCGGCCGACCTGGTGAACAACGCCCAGTCCGAGATCTACCAGGTGACCGGCTCGCAGACCGCCGAGGACTACGTGCCGCTGACGATGGCGGTGGATGCCGCGGTCGAAGAGATCGAGGCGGCCCGAGGCCGCGATGGTCAGATGACCGGTGTTCCCACGGGGTTCCAGGAGATGGACGATCTGACGAACGGGCTGCATCCGGGTCAGCTGATCATCATCGCCGCGCGTCCGGCGCTGGGTAAGTCCACTCTCGCGCTGGACTTCGCCCGGTCGGCCGCGATCGGCCACAACCTGCCCGCGATCTTCTTCTCGCTCGAGATGGGGCGCAGCGAGATCGCGATGCGCCTGATGAGCGCCGAGGGTGCCGTGCCGCTGCACACGATGCGCAAGGGCACCCTCGACTCCCGCGACTGGACGACGATCGCCGCCACCCGCGGGCGCATCAACGACGCGCCCCTGTACATCGACGACAGCCCCAACATGACGCTCGTCGAGATCCGCGCCAAATGCCGCCGACTCAAGCAGCGCGCCGGCCTGAAGCTCGTGGTGATCGACTACCTGCAGCTGATGACGAGCGGCAAGCGCGTCGAGAGCCGCCAGCAGGAGGTCTCGGAGTTCTCGCGTGCGCTCAAGCTGCTGGCCAAGGAGCTGCAGGTGCCGGTGGTCGCGCTCTCGCAGCTGAACCGTGGTCCCGAGCAGCGCCAGGACAAGAAGCCCGCGATCTCGGACCTGCGCGAGTCGGGCTCGCTGGAGCAGGACGCCGACATGGTCATCCTGCTGCATCGCGAGTCGGCTTACGAGGCCGAGGCCCGCGCCGGCGAGGCCGACCTCATCGTCGCGAAGAACCGTAACGGCCCCACCCGCACGGTCACGGTGGCGTTCCAGGGCCACTTCTCACGGTTCACCGATATGGCTCCGGCGGTCTGATCGGGACTGTAGGTTCCACGTGAAGATGGCATTTTCTACCGCAAGATGGCCCACAGTTGGCCATCGGGCCAGGTCTCGTGGACGGATCGTGTGTGTTGGTTGACCTGGGGTAGATGAATGGCAGACGTCGTTGGGAACGGGGCTGGTCTGGGGTTAGTGCCGCTCGTCCCAGTGCATGTGCCTGAGCAGCACAAGGTGTACAGCGACGAGCTCGTGTCGCTCTTGCAGGACGATGAGCGCCGCAAGCGGGTCTGGAACATCGCGCTGACGGGCGGGTACGGGAGCGGCAAGAGCAGCGTTCTTGCGGGGGTGCGTGAGCGTCTCGTGTCGAGGGTCGTCGAGATTTCACTGTCGTCGCTTAGCGATGTCGGGGTGCAGCCGTTCGATCGGCAGAGCAACGAGCTGACGAACTACATTCAGAAGGAGATCGTCAAGCAGCTGTTGTACCGGGAGCGCCCGATCGCCGTGCCGGGGTCTCGGTTCCGGCGGATCAGCCGGCTGCCCGTGCGCCGTGCTCTTGTGACTTCGGTGCTTGCTGGGGTGCTGGTGGCCGCGGTGTTCTGGGTGACCGGCTGGGGCGCCCCTCTTCAGCTGGGTTCGGATGCGGAGTGGTGGCAGCGTCCTGTGATCTTGGGTGCGATCGGTTTGATTGCCGCTGTGGGCACGTTTGCCGCGCAGGTGCTGTTCTCCAACCGGGTGCGGATCGACAAGCTCGGCACGTCGGCGACGTCGGTCAGTCTGACCGGCGACGCGGACAGGAGCTATTTCGACGAGTATCTGGATGAGATCGTCTACTTCTTCGAGATGACCGGGCGCGACGTGGTGATCATCGAGGATCTGGATCGATTCGAGGACCCAACCATTTACGCGTCGCTGCGGGAGCTGAACACGCTTCTGAACTCGTCGGGTCAGCTGCGTAAGCGCCCGGTCCACTTCATCTACGCGGTCCGGGACAGCGTCTTCGAGGACCTCGAGGACGCTCGGCGTGACCGGAACGGCAAGGCGCCGGCGCCGACGACGGATGCGGATCCAGGGGTGTGGCAGGCGGATTCGGCTCTGTCGGAGCCGGCGACGCAGCGGACGAAGTTCTTTGAGCTGGTCATCCCGATTGTGCCGTTCATCACCCACCGCTCTTCTGCCGACCTGCTGTCCGACATAATGAACGAGATCGATCCCGACGTGTCCTTCGACGTGATCCGGATCGTTGCCAAGCATGTGACTGACATGCGGCTGTTGCGGAACATTGCGAACGAGTATCGAGTGTTCCGTGCACGGATTCTTGCCCCGGGACTGCTGCGGGGCCTTACTCCTAGCGGGCTGTTCGCTGTCGTCGCGTATAAGAACACGCACCTGCAGGACTTCGAGCAGATCCGGGTGGGCGCGAGCGTGCTCGACACGGTCTACCGGCGGTCCCGACGGATCATCACGGCGGGGTTGGCGACGCTCGCGGAATCACTCGCCGAGCTCGAGGCGTCATCGGTTCCCCACGCGGCGACGGCCGATCGTGCCGAGCAGTTGGGCGCTGAGCTTCAGAACATGGTGGAACGTTGGCTCGCGCGCATGAGCCGCCCCACCCACAACGTCTCGTTCGTGCTTGGCGGCCGGCAGTGGACACCGAACGAAGTCATGACGGTGGAGTTCTGGGAGCAGGCGATCGACTCCGGTCACGCGATCGAGGTCCGCGACCCCTCTGATCTCGCGTTCACCCTTTCCGCGTCGGCGTTGCGTGACGACTTGGGCTCGGTCGTCCCTGGCAGTTGGGCGGCACGCGCGTCGGGTGACGTGAGCCTGGCGATCGAGCAGACTCGCCGGGATCAGCAGGAGCTACGCCGGGCGGACTTCGCCGACCTCGCCCGTCCGCGCGCGCCGATGGAACTGGACGGAGCCGATGCCGACTTCGCCGGTTGGGTGAAATCAACGGTGGACGGCGACCCGATGCTGGTCGACCTGATCTGCGAGGGATTCCTCGACCGGAACTTCCCGCTGTACGCGTCACAGTTCTACGGCGTCGTCGCCTCCGCCAACGCGATGACCTATGTCGTGCAGCACCTGCAGACCGAGAGTCCGGACATCAACTACCCCCTTCTGCCGGACGAGGTGCCCACGGTGCTCACGCTGGGTGGCGAGCATGTCTTCGAGTCCATCGGCATCTTCAACGCCGCGATCTATGACCAACTGCTCGCCGCCGACGACCCGCGACTGGATGCCCACTTGCAGATCATCGCCGCCGGGCAATCCGACGGCGTCGCATTTCTCAAGGCATACCTTCGTCAAGGTGCCCACCCCGACATCCTCGTGCGACGGCTCGCGCCGCACTGGACGGGCATCTTCGACTTCCTCGACGCTGAACTCACCGATCTCCCCGAGACGAAGGACGCGCTGGCCCCGGAAGCGTTCCTCGGCGCGGACCCGGAGCGCGACTATCACGTCCCCGATCCGATGAAGGCCACGATCGCCGCCGCCCGCCTTGAGTACCCGGACCTGGTGGATCCGACTCGGTCTCCCGACCGGGCGGTCGCGGCGCTGCAGCGACTGGGCATCCGACTCCCTTCGCTGGACGGCCTGTCACGATCCGCGCAGCGCGCCGTCGTCGCAGCACGTCAGTATGACGTGACCGCTGAGAACTTGCAGGTCGCGGTCGGAGACGGGGAGAACATCGCGCTGGATACGATCCTCGACCTGGGCGATCCGACGTTCGATCACGTCGTGCACTTCTTCGACGACTATCTCGCCGTGCTCGATGCGACGGGCCGGTCGAGCGTGACGCACGCAGATGGGATCGTCGAGGTAATGGCGGCCATCGAGAGATCCGCCCCGGGCCGATCGGCCGACGTCGAGCCGCGCATGCCCGAGGTGCTGCAGGTCGAGGACGTCCAGGGCGTTCCCGAGGAGGTGCTCGCAACACTCGCGCTCGGCCGGCGCTTCCCGCTCACCTTCGCGAACGTCACGAGCTACATCAGCGACCGGTCACTGGACGAGCAGCTGATCGGGTATCTGCGAGCGTCTCCGGAACTCGATGTGCCTGCCGAGGCCGACCCCGGTCAGCGCCAGTCGCTGGCCGCCGCGATCGTGAACGTCACGGAGCTGCCGGTCGAGGTGCGTGTTCTGCTGGCAGGCCAGCTCATCGACACGCTGCCGATCGGTCGGGATACCTCGAAGGAGCCGGAGCTGATCGCGGAGCTCCTGCGAAGCGAACTGATCTCCGACACGGCCGACACGTTCAACGCGCTGAGCCGCTCGGCGGCAGCGCAGGAGGCGTTCGTAGCAACGTCACCGACGGTGCCCGAGTACTTCTTGTCGCTGTCGGTGACCGAACCGCTGCTGGTGCGGCTGCTGCGCAACCCTGACGTGGCCGACGAGATCAAGGTGGCGATCGCCGTCAACCTGCCACGCAACCCCACATGGCAGACCGTGGACATCATCGAAGCCCTGGGCGCATGGGTGCAAGGACGCCTGTTCGTGTTTCCCGCGGACAGTATCCAGGTGATCCAGAACGCGGCTGTCGCGACGTCGACGAAAGCGGCGGTGCTCAACGCGAGCGCACAAACCCTGGGCTTCGACGCGGTCATGGGTTACGTGTCCCAGCTTCCCGGAGACTACGCCCGCCTGGTCGCTCGCAGCCATAGCCCAGTCGACATCCCCGCCTCCCCGGACTTCGCCGGCGCGCTGACCGTGCTCGAAGGCGCAGGCAGCGGACCCGTGTCGTCCTGGACACCGGAGACCTATCCGACTCGGGTATGGATGCGCCACCCGCCGGCCGATGACTAGCTCGCGACTCGGTGCTGCGGGGTGTCCGTGGCGGCTTGCGCGTACTCGCGCGCGGCGCGCATGTAGGGGTTGTCACGCACCTGGTACAGCGTGGTCTTCTCGCCGGGCACGCGGCCGAGGTACTCGATGAAGTGGCGGGACTTCAGCCTCTTGATGAGCGGGTGGACGATCCCGCCGGGAAGCCCCGTGGCGTCGATGATCTGCTTCGGGGAGAACGGCTCATCGCCGTGCCGGGTGATCTCGACCAGCACGGTGTGCATGTAGCTGTTCCCGAAGAGCGCTTTGGAGTCTTCGGGGGCAATCGGGTGGATCGCCGTCATGTTCCGAGTGTCTCATATGCGTCCGACGCCGCCGACGGCGCGGCGCAGGTTTGTTGTGTATCTGACAGGCACAACACCGGCTATAGTAGTGAATGTGACATCTAGTAGTGATTAGCTTTTTAGTGTTTTAGTACAAAGTTGATCGCTGCTTTTTGTTGCGCCGGTGAGTTCCGCTCCGACAGGGCGGGCCAACAGCATGTGTACATGCGCACGCAGCACCGTCAGGCTCCGATCGGGGACACGGGCGATGGCGGCGGGCTGTGGGTCCGGGAGCCGGGTCAGAGATGAGCTCGCCGGCGTCGATGATCCAGATCCGCTCGGTGCAGGGTCACGTCGACGTCGTTGCGTTGGCGGATGCCCGAATGGCGGTGTTCGCGGCGGCGGTGCCATGGCGGGAGTTCCGCTGGTACCGCAAGCAGCGACATTTCTCGGGCTCGTACTGGTCGGCGACGATGCAGGCGCCGGTGGGGTATGAGTCGCGGCTGGAGTACGCGAACCTGCTGCTGTGCGACTTTGATCCGCGGGTGGAGTGGATCCTGTCGCAGCCGTTCCTGATGGAGGGCGACGATCACGGCACGACCCGCAAGCACATCCCGGACTATCTGCTCTCGCGCACAGACGGGTCGGTGTGCGTTGTCGATGTGAAGCCGGCGGCGAAGCTGCAGATCGCGGCGGTGCGGGATTCGCTGGATTGGACGCGGCGGGAGGTCGAGGCGCATGGCTGGGAGTACCGGGTGTGCTCGGAGCCTGATCCGGTGCTGCTTGCGAATGTGCAGTTCCTCGCCGGCTATCGGCGCAGCTTCCAGTTCGATCCCGGGCAGGTCGATGCCGCGGCGGCTGCGCTGGGAGCCCCTGTGACGTTCGGGGAAGCGGTACGCGCCGTGACTCCGATCGCGGGTGAGCCACCGTTCGCCCGTTCCCTCGTGCTGCACCTGCTGTGGACACAGCACCTGCGCACGAACCTGTCCCACCTGTTGAGCACGACGAGCGTATTGGAGCTGACATGAGCGCACGAGACGACCTTCCGCCCACCACCACCTCCCTTCCCCCGGAAGATTTCGCCGGCCCGGGACGGTCGGCGAGGTCGGAGCGCGACCGCGAGGCCGACACGGCACGGGCATGCGAGGTGCTGGGCATCCCCGCGGCGTTGCCGGTGCCCCCGCAGTCACTCGCGGAGGACAAGGAAGCGGTGGCCCAGCTGTTTCACGCCGTTGAGGAGTACCTGCGGGAGGTGTGCGGCATGCGCACCGTGCCGCCGGCGGCGCGGCATCGTCGAGCGACGGCGGAGCGCGGTTCGTCCCTCCGTGACGCGGCCTGAGCGACGGCACCCGATCAACGACCATTCACTTGAGAGGAACCATGACGATGGACAGTTGGACGCTGCGACCTGGGATGGATTTCGTCTATGACGGGGAGGCGTGCACGGTCGTGGAGATCGCTGACGGGGCGGTGATCATCCGCGACCGCACCAGCCGGCACCGCCGACTGCGGATGATCGACGTGCTGCGGCCTGCCGCCGAGGGCGGCAAGGCCCACATCCCCGGCCACACAAGGGAAGGGGATGCTACTCCGCTGGGCGTGCTGTGGGCGGACGCGACCGACTCCGCGAAGGCGCGCACCATGGAGCGCGCCGACCATGTCCGGGAGGTGCTCACCGGATACAAGTCCGGCACGGCGCAGATCCCGCGGGATGGTGAGCCGCGCCTGGAGTACCACCCGCAGCACAGTCTGCGACAGCGGACCGCGGCGAAGGCTGCCGAACTGGGGAAGGGTGAACGGACCGTGCGCCGCTGGGTGGCGCAGTACCGGGAGTCCGGGGAGGCGGGCCTGATGGACTACCGGTCCTCCCAAGCCGGGAACGCGCTGACCGGGTTCGACCCGCGGTGGATCGCCACCGCGCAGACGGTCCTGGACGAGCAGACCCCCGAAGCGAAGGTGTCCAAGAAGATCATCATCGACCGGATCAACGCGCGCACCGAGCGCGTCCACGGCCCGGGGACGGTGAAGCACCCCTCGCGTGCGAGCGCGTACAACGCGCTGGCTGAGCTGGATCGAGGGCGAAGCACGTTCACCGGCCCCACCAAACGCAAACGGTCCACCGCGAACCGACCCCCAGCGCCGTACGGACGACTGTCGGCGGTCCGTCCGGGTGAGTACGTGCTGATGGACACCACCCCGCTGAATGTGTTCGCCGTGGCCCCGGTGACCGGGAAGTGGGTGTCGGCGGATCTCACGATCGCGATGGACCTGTACTCGCGGTGCATCCTCGGGCTGCGGCTCACACCGGGGTCGACGAAATCGATCGACGTCGCCGGGGTGCTGATGGAGGCGCTGCAACCGTTCGACACGCCCACGGATTGGGCCACATCCGCCCGCTGGCCGTACCACGGACTGCCCGACACGCTGCTGGTGGACCCGACCCGCACGAAGGTGTCCCGCTTCACCCGCGCCGGCATCCTGCCGGAGACCCTGGTCGTCGACCACGGCTCCGCCTACCTGTCGGAGCATGTCACCAGCGGGTGCGCCCGGCTGGGGATCTCCATCCAACCCGCACGGGTGTATCAACCCACCGACAAGAGCCCCGTGGAACGGTTCTTCCGAACCCTCGACGACCTGCTGCAGGAGCTACCCGGCTACAAGGGTGCCGACGTCGCCGGCCGCGGAGAGGACCCCGAAGCAGAGGCCGTCTACACGGTGCCGCAGCTGGAGCAGATCATCCGGGAATGGGTAGCCACCGTCTACCACCTTCGCCCGCACACTTCGTTGGAGGATCCACACCTGCCTGGGGTCAAGCTCAGCCCCGCGCAACGGTACGACCAGGGCCTCGCCGTGGCGGGGCAGCTGCGCCTGCCGACTGACCGGAGCGTGCTGTTGGAGCTGCTGCCGGTGGTGAAGCGGCAGTTCAACCATTACGGGGTGGAGATCCACAAGCTCCGTTACACAGGCGAGTCGGTGGCGAAGTACCGCAACCGGGCCCGGTCGATCCACCGCGATAAGGGCACCGAGTGGCCGTTCTTCGTCAACCCTGACGACCTCACCAGGATCTACTTCCATGACCCGGAGGACCACACCTGGCACACCCTCGAATGGGAGCACAAGGGCAGCTTCGACACCCCGTTCAGCCTGGACGCGTTGGAGTACGCGAAGAAGATCGCAATCCGGCAGGGTCGCCCCTCCCAGGTTGACGACGTCGCCGCGCAGCTGCTGGAGGACTGGGGCGCCGGCCGTGGTCTGACGCCATCGGAGCGGCGGATGAGCGCCCGGATGGCCGCACAGCTGAACGACAAGGAACCGGACCCGGACGGGGTGTGGTCGCTACGCACCGTGCAACGGATGCTCGACGCGGAACTGACCGCCTCGTCTGATCTCGGAACCGAGCTCACCGGCTCCGTCCGCGACCCGCGCCGACGCGTCGACACGCCCGAGACCGGTGATGATGACGACGAGGACGACATCGACGAGCCCACCATCCGCGGCGACTACCACTTCGAACCGATGGAGATGCTCCGATGACCAGCCCGACGAGCGCCCCGCAGCAGCCGCCCCGCCAACGGAGCCTCTCCACCTACGAGGGCTGGACAGACTTCGCCGAACGGCCTCCCCGCGCTCGCCCTGAGGAGCTCTCGCGCGCCCAGCTGGAGTCGTTGCCTGCTCGCGATCGCGTCGTCTACGACTTGGAGCGGCGGGTGTGGCACGCGAACATCCTGCTGCGCACACGGCAGGTAGAGGACATCGAACTGCAGCTGGCGGACATCCTCGACTCCAACCTGCAGGACTCCGACCGGGTGAAGTCAGCCGCAGCGATCGACGCCCCGCCGGCGCTCGGGAAGTCGACCGTGGTGAACAACTTCGGCCGCGTGTTCCACCAGCAGCGGATCGCGGAGGCCGGGGGATGGCTGGACGCGGACAGGGACGTGCGGCACCTGCCGGTGTGTCATGTGACGCTGACGGGGCGGCTGACGATCAAGGGCCTGCACATGATGATCCTCGGCTTCTACGCCCACCCCGCCACCGCCGGCATCCTGCACCGCTCCATGGCCGGCCGGGACCTGGCCCGGGCGGCGGCGGAGTGCATCGAACGGCATGACACCCGGCTGGTGATCGTTGACGACCTGCACTTCTTGAACATGCGCACCCGCGACGGGGTCGAAGTCGCCAACCAGCTGAAGTGGCTCGCAAACGAATACAACGCGACGTTCTTGTTCGCCGGCGTCGCCCTCCGCGCCCGCGGCCTGGTGGGTGAAGGGGAGACCGGCCGGGAGGCGGCGATGGCGCAGACCTTCCGCCGATGGACCGTCCTCGGGCTCAGCCCCTTCACGCTTACCCACAAGAGGGGCAGGGAGGAGTGGGACCGGCTGCTATTCGGCGTCGAACAAGCTCTCGTCCTCACCGGTGCTCGCCCCGGGATGCTGGTCGACCTGTCCCGGTACCTGTTCGCCCGCACCACCGGCAACATCGGATCCCTCATGGACCTGATCCGTCGCGGCGCGTCCCGCGCGATCCGCACAGGGCGGGAGGTCATCGATCGGGAACTGCTCGACGACATCCGCATCGATGAGGGCGCGGAGACGGAGCGCCGCGAGCTTGAGGCGAAGCTGGATCAGCAGCTGCGAAACCACCAGGCACGCCGCCGCAAGAACCAGGACGGCGAGGCGGCCGCCGCATGACCACGACGTCGACGATTTCCTATGAGGTGCGGGTGCTGCCGTTTCGGGTGCGGCCGCTGCCTGATGAGCCGTTCGACTCTTGGCTGGAGAAGATGGCGGCCACCTATGGGGCGACGATGAACGAGATGGCCTGCGCGCTCGGCCTCATCGAGCAGCAGGAGGGTGTGGCGGTGTCGGCGACCGCGTGGATGGCGGACAGTTGGGCCACCGCGCTGACTGATGAGCAGGCGTCGCGGCTCGAGGCGTCGACGGGCATTCCGGCGGATCAGTTCCAGGAGATGACGAGAATGCGGTTCGCGCACCATGCGATCCGGTACACCCGGCGGGGGCGGATCAGTTCGCAATGCCCGGCGGCGGGGACCGCGGGACGCTACTGCCCGGAGTGCCTGGTCGATTCGGGTGGCCGGTGGCGGATGTCGTGGCAGTTCCCGTTCGGGTTCGCCTGTTTTCGCCACCGCCGCCTGCTCGTGGACCGGTGCCCCGTGTGTGATCGTCCTGCCCGGTACCGTGCCCACCCGCTCGCGCTTGTTCCCGTTCCTGGCCGGTGCCACAATCCCGTCCAAGGGCCGGGACGGGGCCCGCAAGCGAACCGGTGTCGGGCCGACCTCACGGCCGACCCGACCCGCACTCCAGTGTCGCGGGCGGTCCTGGATGCGCAGCGGGCGTTGATGCGGATCGTTTCCACCGGCGGGGCAGGGTTCGGGATCTATGCGGAGGCGCCGCAGCCGGCGGTCGCGGTGCTGGAAGACACTCGGTTGCTGTCCCGTACCGCCCGGCACGCGATTGCCGCCGGCGATCGCCTCGACATCAGTCCGCTTGGTGAGGAGCTCGTGGCGCTGTTTAGGGCGAGCGAGGATTGGACGACGGCAGTACGGGCACGACCGGATTCTGCCGTCGGGGCCGCCGTCGGCACCACCCTCGCCGTCACCGCACTGGCGAAGCCGGGCAGTGTCGCCGCGCTGCTGCAGGGGCGGCTGGCTCAGAGTTCGTCGTACACGGCGCACACGCCGCAACTGCAGACCCTGATCGCGGCCGCGCTGGGGCGTCGTCGCCGGCCGACGGTGTTCCTGCAGTCCGCACCACCGTCAGGGGTCAGCCCGGTCGAACGAGCGCGAAAGGTACCGGCACAGTTGTGGGGCGAGTGGATCACCCGGTACGCGCCGCAACGGGTCGGCAGTGAGGTGGTGGCGTCGGCGTTGGCGGCGGCGGTGGTGTTCACGGGCACGAGGCTCACACACTCCGCCGCTCTTGCATTGCTCGATCCGCAGGCGCCGGCCCGCCAGGTGACCCATGTGATGCGTGACCTCGGTCGCAGCTCTCATGACGTGGGCACCCTGCACGCGATCCTCCGGCTGGCCGCGTTCCTCGATACGCATGACGTGCCCGTTGACTACGCCCGACGTCGCGCCCTCGACTACAGCGGGATCCTCCTCGAATCCCAGTGGCAGGAGGTGTGCCGGGTGGCGGGGGTATCGGCTGGGGGTGGACGACGATGGCGTTTGGCCCGGGCGCTCCTGCACCGGACACTGTCGGGGAATCCGATCCATTCGATCCCGCCGGAGTGGGATCAGGCAGGGGTGACCGCGCCGGCCGTCGCCCGCTTCGCCGATGGACTGCCGTCAGCGGTGCGGACGGGACTCGACCAGCTCGCCGCGGACTTCCTTCTCGTCAACGGCATCGATGAGCCCGTCACATGGACACCCGAGCCTTCGGACGGTGTCCCGGACGCGCCTGCGGCGTGGGCGCGGAGCCGCCCAGCACGATCAACGGCCGCGGACGTGATGCCTCCCGATGTGTTAGCGCGGGCGTATGCGGCGGGGGCGTCGACGTACGAGATCGCCGCGGACGTGAACGTGTCCCGGCAGACCGTGGGCCGCATCCTCGCCGACACGGGCACCAAGTCGCGTCGCGGACGACCCCCCACCTTCACCCTCGATTCCGATTGGCTACGCGACCACTATGAGACGCAAGGGAGGACTATGGCACAGATCGCGCACCTTGCCGGATGCAGCGAGATGACCATCAACCGGCACCTGCACGCCGCCGGCATCACCGTCCGCCCCCGCGGGAAAGCAGGGACGTCATGACAACTGAGAAGCGAACCTCCCGTCGGCTGCAGCAAGCCGCCAGGGAACGCATGAAGGCGACCGGAGAGAAGTACACCACGGCACTGCAAGCACTCATCGATGCGGCGCCGTTGCCGAGCACATCCTCGCCGACCGCCCCACGCGAGACACTGACATCCTCCCCTGGCGAGGATCATCCTTCTGACGACGCCCGCGCCCCTGGCTGGGCTCGGCGGCGGTATATCTGGGATGACCGCTGAGGGGAGCTGCAGGGTGGTGTCGAACGACGGTGAAGTGTACGAGAAGCCGTGGTCGGCACCGCACCTCGTGCCGCTGTTCACTGAACTCACCGCTGATGAGACAGCGCCGGTGTGGGCGCGCCGCGCCGTGAGGTTCATCCACCGCCACACCCGCGAGCGTGGTCAGCCGCCGACCTTCCGTGAGGTGTTCGCGGAGCTCGCCGCCCACGACCCCGACGCCGCGGAGCGTCAGGAGGCGTGGTCTTCGGCGTCGGTGCGGTACCTGACGATGGTGCACTGGCGGCGTCGCGGATGGATCCGCTTCCGACGGGAACCGCGTACCCTCCGATCAGGTCCCGCGGCAGGCGAACTGTTTACACTCGGGCCCACGCGGTATACGCCGACGCGGAAGTCCCGCGCCTAGACAGTCCCCGGGGGCGAGTCGGGGTGGGCGGAGTCGAACGCGCCGAGGAGTTCTTCCAGCGCGACCCGTAGCTCGTTGTAGCCCATCGTGTAGAACAGCGCGTCGGAGTTTGAGGTTTCGCTGCCGTCGAGGTCGGTAATGGTCTGGCGGGCCTCACGGATTGCGATGTCGAGCCATGGTTCGGCGTCTGGGAGGCCGCGGATCCACGCGTCGATTTCGGTGAAGGGGACGGGCGTGTAGCCGTGGGCGTCGACGCCGACGTGGAACTGGTGCCCGTTCGGTCCGTGGTCGCGGGCGTGGGTGTGGCCGTGTAGGAGTGGGATCCCGTCGTCCCAGCGCGGTCGATGGGTGGTGTGCCGATCCGACTCCTGCGAGTCGCCCTTGTATGGGTAGTGAGAAGCGAGGATCCGATACCCGCGTCGGGTGCCTTCGATGACCTCCGGCAGAATCGTCCAACCGGCCGCTTCGTAGAGCGCCGCGAACCGTTCGATCGCCTTCTTCGACTGCGTCGCCGGTGACACCCGGTCGTGGTTTCCGGGGACCAGGAATCGGCGGCCGTGCAGTTGCGCGGTGATACCGATCGATTCCTCGATCGGGCCGAGCGCGACATCTCCGAGGTGGAGCACCACCTCTGTCGGACTGACCGTTTCGTTCCAGCGGCGGATGAGTTCAGCGTTCATCTCGTCGACCGTTGCGAACGGGCGATCCGCGAGTTCGCTGATCCGCGCGTGGCTGAAGTGGGTGTCCGCGGTGACGAAGTCGACCTGGTCGAAGTCGAACCGCGGATACAGGTTCACGACGACGCCCCTCTCGCAGGTGATCGGTGTCTCGCATGATCTGGTGTCTCTAGCGTGCCAGTAGGCGACGACAGGTATCGCTAGAGCTCGTCGAGATCGATCCCGAACTTCCGAGCGACATCGGCGAGCGGGACGTCCGGGCTGTCGGCGGGACGTTCCCGGGCGATGCGGGCGATCTCCTCCGCCTCGGCCGCGTCCTCCACCGCGGCGATCGCCGCCAGCTGCTCGACCAGCACCTCGACGGGCGTATCGTCGGCGGTCGCGCGGCGTCGGATCTCGGCGGCGGCGTGGCCGAGGGTGTACATCCGCTCCCACGGGTGGTCGCCGTGCCGGTCGATGGCGACAGTGTCGCGAGTGTAGCTGCGCTCGTCGCCGGGGACGAGCCAACTTTCGGTGCCGTCCGAGGTGCGGAAGAAGTCGACGTAGCAGTTCCCGCACGGCATCCGGTACACGCCTGGCTCGGTAGGTGCGGATTCGCTGCTCCGCGCGATCATGTCGCGGATGATCTGTTCCCAGTCGGTGTGGTCGTCTGTGTGCGGCACGGTGGTTCCCCTTCCAGCAGAACAGAGCAGTCTGTCATGCCGATGACGCGGTGTCCACGGCATCGGGGATCAGAGCCCGTCCACGTCGGGGTGTCCTCGAGGTGGTCTGGGATGGTGCCACACGAGCGCTAATCGAGGACAGCGGCCTGGTCGATCGCCAGGTTGATGGTGGTTTGCGCTGTGTGCCATGGAATGCGTTCTTGTTCGAGGCGGAGCGGCGGCTGTCCAGCGTCGAGATATTCCAGCGCGGCACGTTCATCTTGCGTGAGGACTGGTTCGGGTGGGTCTACGCGACCGCTCGGGTCGGCGTTCGCGAGTGGTTCGAACTCCCGGAGAGTGTCGGCGTGCATGAGTAGGGAGGCGATCTCGGGCACCCTAGCCCGGGCACGCGACAGCAGTGTGATCCCGGCTCGATCGAGGTCTCCCCAGTACCAGGTGCGTGCGGACCGCAGCCATGGGAGCGCGTCGAGCACGTCGAGAAAGTTGCCAAGCGAATGAATCACTACAAGCCCTGCTCGGTCCTCTATTGGCGTCGCGGCCTCCTTGTTCTCGATGATCAGGACGTCATCGGGGGTGAGGGGGAGGCCGGCGACTTCTTCGACGGGTGCTCGGAGTTGGCGGATGCCGCCCACGAGTCGGCGGTCGGCGGGGTCGGCGAGGATGACGTCGACGTGGTTCGGCAGTCGCCGCAGTCCGAGTAGATCGAGGTCGTTGATGTCGAGTTCAGGGTCGACGGCTTCTGCGCCAAGATCAGCCACCCGGTTGGGGATGTCGGTTCGAAGCAGGCAGATGACGATCGCCTTGTGCCGTCCCAGCCACTTGGTGTGGAGACCTGTGACAGGGACTTGGCGGGCGGTGAGCCCGGATGCGGGGTTGTTGCGGAACCATTCCACGACGCGCAGGAGCAGTTCGAAGTCGTAATCGTCGAGGTCGACAATGCGGGGCAGGATCGGCCGCAGCTGGTCGGTGGAGACGTCGAGGTCTGCCAGTTGGGGGTAGCGGGAAATCGCGGTCTGCCAGTGGTTAGCGGTCGCGGGGTCGAGTCCAGCGAGCGCTGTTGGCCCAGGGATGTCGATGTGTGTGTAGACGACCTGAGCGCCAGCGGCCGTGCGGACGGTCGCGGTTCGCAGGCTGGTAGCGGGGTGCAGGTCGTGCCAGGCACGCCACGCATGTAGCCACGTCCGGACGGCCTCTTCTTGTGCGGGGATGGTTGACGCGGTGGGTGGCTGCAGGGGGAAGGTGATCTGTTCAGGGGAGGATTGTGTGAGCCAGGCGCGCCAGGACGACTTGTAGCGGGTGGTGATAAGACGTTCAACGTCTGCGGGGCTCCTCACGCGGCTTCCTCGATACTGAGCGCTTCGCTGATCGTCATCTCGAAGATGCGCACGCCCTGCGGGTTGGCTGGGTCGGAGTTGATGTATGCGACGGTTTCCACGTGGGACTCGAACGCCGTTGCCTTCTCACGCGGCGCGCCGATGATGAGCTGGAACCCGAGCGCGGACAAGGCGGCGAGGGCCCGTCCGGTGTAGTCGCTATCGGCTTTGACAAATCCTTCATCGAGCACGATCGACGCGTAGGTGGGAGGGGCGTCCGTTCCTTCGCCCAGCCGATATCTCAGGGCTGCGCCGAGGATGAATGCGATGAGTTCCTGCCCCTCCCCGCCGCTCATCCCGGAGACACCGTCGTGCACGATTTCGACGCCGTCGGCTCTCTTCTCGATTGCCTTGAACTCGACGTGTTCGCGCGCGTCGAATACGCGGCGACGCCAGCTCTCGCCGGTTCGGGTGAGGTCGTCGAGGAGGGCCAGTTTGCGGCGCAGCCGGTTGAAGTCGCGTTCGATCTTCTCCGCGTCGCGTTCGATGGATTGGTGGAGGGTGTTGCTGGTGTACTCCGAGATCGTGGAGCGGAACTCGTTGAGCTCACCGCTGGGTTTGTCGGAGACGTCGATCGTGAGGGTGGAGTCGACGCGGAACGCCACACGCTCGAGAACCCTATCGATGGGGGCGAGGCCTCGGACGATTGAGCGGCGATCGTCATCGATCTGGACGAGAAGTCCTCGCAGCTGTGTGTTCATGTCCTGGTCGACCTGCTCGAGCCAGCGTTGCTTGGTGCGGGGGAGGTCATCGGTGAGCAGCTGGTCGTGAATGGAGAGCAGCGCCGGCAGGCTGTCGATGCTCTCGTCGATTTCCCTCTGGTTTCGATCCTCCAGGCCGCGGAATGCACGGATGGTGGCGAGGACAGCGGTCTCGAGTGCTTCGCGTTCCTTCCTGAGTGAGACGAGCTGGTTCTGCAGATCCGTGGCCGCTTGCCCGTAGCTGGCTTCGATTGCCGCACGGAGCGCGCGACCCGTCGCCGTCGTGACATCGACGGGAGGTGCGAGGAATCCGAGTGTGCCGGTGGCCTCGCGTTCGTCGGCGTCCAACACGGCGGAGTCGTCGATGAGAAGAGATGACTCGTCTTCCAGGTCGACCAGCACTCCCCACGCTGCGTTCAGAGTCGTGAGCTTCGTCTCGATCTCGCGTGCGTGCAGCTCCGACTCGGTCATTTCTGTTCGCGCGTCGTCCAGTTGCTTCTGGAGTTCGGTGACTTCGGGGGTGTTGGCCTCGGCGATCTCCTCTTGGAGCTGTCGCACCTGGTCGGCTGCAGGTGCCGTATCGATGGATGACCAGTCGAGTTCTTCGAGGAGTGTCGTGAGGCGCTGTGCCCGATCGCGTGCGTCGTCGCGTGTGGCTTGAGCGGTGTTGGACGCGGCGTCAGCGGGTGCCAGTTCCGCGGTAAGCGACGCGAGGTTCTGCTCAAGGTCGCGGCGTAGATCGGCGGTGTCCCAGCCGATGAACGAGTACCTCTGTACCGAGTCGTCCTTCACGAACCGTCCGAATGCTGCGGTGCGCATCCCTGCGCGGGTGACGGCGCCGTTGAGGTGTGACGCACGTTTGGTGTCCAGATCCGAGTCGCGTTCCACGAGCTGGTAGGAGAATCGGTCGACGAGCTCGTTGAGTACCCACGGGGCGAACGGTGAGTCCGCCAGTTCGACAATCGCCGGTACGGTGCCGGGTACCGGCTCGCGCTGAGAGCCCTGTTCGCGAACGGGAACGAGCGACACGTGCATCCGGGTGTCATGCTCATTGATGAATCGCCGAACGGTGATGAAGTGTTCCTGATCGACGACGAGATCCTTGGCGACGCCGCGCAGAACACTGAAGACGGCAGCCTCCCATGATTGGTGCTCGGCCTTGATCTGGATGAGTTCACCGAAGAAATGCAGCCGGTCCAGCGGCACGTTGGTAGCTGCGGCGATGTCGGCGCGCAGCTGAGCCGCCTCGGGAGAGATGTTGGATCGTCGGGAGCTGAGTTGATGCAGCTCGTGTGCGACCGACTTCCGTTGTCCGGCGATCATGCCCGCGCGGAGCACCGCAGCCTTGGCCTCGGCGTCAAGAGCGATCTGTTGGGTCTCCAGTTGGGTGCGCATATCGCTGAGGTCGTCCTGCAGAAGCAACAGATCACCCTGCGAGGCGGGCAGGGTGCGGTCGAACTCAGATAGGCGACGGGAGACGGCTGCGCGGTGAATGCCGATCCGGTCCAGGTTGTGCTGGGCGGTGTCGAGTTGGACCTTGAGGAGGGGTGCTTTGTCTCCGCCGGCCGAGGTGAGGCTGAGCAGGAGGTTGTCGAACGTTGTCTTCGCGTGTGTCCTTCGCGTGTTCGCTGCCTGCAGATCTTCGTTGGTCTCTGCCGTCGTCAGGCGATTGTCATCGATCCGTGCGCGCAACCAGTCGAGGAGCTTGTGGGCGTGCCAGATCCGTAGGCGCGCGGGGGTCCCTTCGGCCCGCTCCAAGAGGAGTGAAGTCTTGCGTGTGTGGTCTTTGCCCGCGTGCTGGTACTTCTCGGCGAGCTGAGGGAGGCGGGTGAGGGTCTCCAGCTGGCGTCGGGTGGCTTCGTACTCGTCATACAGACGTGACGCCTCTCGGTACGCCTCGAGCGCGGTTCCCCACCGGTCGAGCGCGAGCGGCTCGGTGAGCACAAACTCCTTGAACAGCGCGTTGATGTTGAAAATGCCTTTGGAGGCCTGGGCGCGGCGCAGCAGGTGCATGGCAAGGCGCTGGGATTCGTCGGACTTGCCCATCTCCATCACGGAGCGCATCTTCGCGTGGATCTTGCTCTGTGAGGAATCGACGAGATCACCGCGGCTGGTGTCGATCAGGCCGCTGAGCGTCGTCTTGGTCAGGGGCGATGAGCCGGAGCGGACACCGGTGAGCCCGTTCAGGCGGTCCAGGTCGAAGTCGCCGGAGACGAACCCGTAGATCGTATTCGCGTTGATCGCGTCGGCGCCGGTGGTGTCGCTGGCAACCCATGCGAGTCGAAACACCGTGACCCGTCGGCCATCGTCATGAGCCCACGTGATCGCAGCGCCGCTGGCGAACCCGTTTGTGCCGGGTGGACGCACGTAGGTGGTTGTGCCGGAGCGTCGGTTCTCGTCACGCCGCCGGTCAGTGAGCCCACGCGCGTACGTGTATACGGTGCGCTCGCGCTTCTGGCCTTTGTCGTCGCGTGCGGCCTGGTTGAACTCTTGCGGGTTGGGAAGGATGACCGAGGCCATCGCATCGAGCAGGGTGGACTTGCCGCGTCCGGACGGTCCGAGGATCGCGGTGCCGGCACGTTCGACATGCATGACCTGTAGGTCGGAGTATCCGCCCCAGTTCAGGACCTGGACCTTCTCGATGCGGAACTGCCCATTGATTAGCATCAGGACTCCTCGTCAAGGAGCTGGGCTGAGTCTTCGGTGCCATTCCCGTCATTTGCGGTGGCGCCTGCCCCGAGCCGGTATGCCGCTTCCAGCCGCGTCAGTTCATCGACGCCGACAAGAGGTACCACGACTGGCGAGATCGTGTAGAGGTAGTTGGCGTCAGGGTCCTGGTTGAGCAGCCGCAGATCCTGCAGCTGCCGGATGGCGGCGGTGACGCGACGATCGAACTTCGCCTGGTCGCCGTCGTCATCCTGGCGGTAGGCGCTAAGGAACTCGTCGATCTGAGCCCGGGTGACCACGACGAGCTCGTCCTGGGGGTCGGCGTGGGCGCACTCCTGGCAGAGAAAGATGAGCAGGAACGAGGCGTCGCGACTGAGCGGGCGATCTTTGCGGAGGATGCGGGGAGTGTCCTCCTCCATGATCTGCCGTTTGAATGCGACGCCGTGGTCGTGGTCGATCTCCAGTGTCAGGTAGAGATCTGCGAGGCGGCCGCGGATCTCTTCTTCATACCCACGCAGGATGTCCCACACGGCGCGATTCCTCGTCCGGGTGATGAACCGGTTCGTGAGAAGCACGACGAGCGCGCGGCGGGCACCGTCAGGGAAATCCTCGGGGGCGTCAGGCGCTAGCTCTCCTGTATCGGTGGTGCCGTGTCCGTCGCTCATTCGTGCTCACCGATCATGATGGGTGTGTCGAAGCGTAGATGGGGGAGCGCGACGTGGAGTGCACGTTCCTGCGCGGGCTGGAGTGCGACGCGATCTCTGATGTGGTCTGATACCTGGCCGTAGGTGATGGCTAGATCAAGGAGGGAGACGAGTGCTCCCAGCCGTCGGAAGTCTGGCGGCGTCGCGTCGAAGACTTCGCTGCCGGTCACCGCACCGCGCTCACGGATCAGCCGGTTCACGGTCCGGGCGACGACTCTCGGGCTCGTCCCAGCCGCCAGCCGCAACGCCTCACGATCCGCAGTCGGGAGGTCTGCGTGCGGCGAGATCGCGCGGACCTGAACCTCTTGAGGTCCCCGGTCGATCCAAAACTGGGTCTGGGAGATGTCGGTGGTGTCGATCGTTCCGATGCCGAGCACGTCGCTGTCGATCACCGCGGGGCCGGGGTGCCGTTCGACCCATTCGGCGCCGGCGCTGAGCGCCCGGTCAGCGAGGGCGAGGAGGCGCCGGTGCTTCTCGTGTGTGCTCCTGGTGAGGAAGCGCCGCAGTGACGAGGTCCATTTGACGTAGCTCTGCTGTACGCGAAGTTGCGCGGCGAGCAGGGTCGAGAACATCGTCTCGAGCTGCGCCCGCTCGGTCACAGTCATGTGCTCGCGGGCGAACTCCTGGGAGAGGATCTGATCGATGTCGTCCGGGATGGATTGGGCCTGCTTGGACGTCAACAGCCTCGAAAACCCTTGGTAGGAGCGGCCCTCGGGGGTGTCGCCGAGGAGGTCGTGCTCGTGGAGGTAGTCCTCGACGAGCTCTGCTTTGGTAGGACCGTCGGCCATCGCTCGTCGGGCGACTCGCTGGTGACGGTCCTCGACAAGGGTGCGCAGTTGCCGGAAGTCCGCAGGCAGCGTGCGGGTCATCGCCAAGATCTCACGCAGCTGCTGTTGCTGCTCCTCCACGGTAGACAGCCGGGTCCGACCAGACTTGATGTCGTCCCGCTGCTTCTTGAGCCGGGAGATCTCCCGATCGATCCGACGAACCTGCACGCGCCGGTCGGGGTTGGTCATATCCGCGAGCGTGTGGACGGCATGCGCGATGCTCTCTAACCGAGCCGTGGTGACAGTGGTTTCACCGTCGACGATCTCACGGACGAACTGCAGGGCTCGCAGCGAGTAGGCGGAGAGCCGGTATCGCAGGCGGCCAGCGTCCATCTCCGTTTCCAGCCACCGGTCCTCGACCCACTTTTTACAGTGCTCGGCGGGAGTACGATCTCCCGTCATGCTCGGCAAGGCGTCGATGGTCTCAGCGACCCGCTCATGGAACCACTCCGCGGAGACGGAACCATCGATGGTCTCCAGGTGGGTGGCGAACAGCGGCAGGACCCAGTCGCGACTGTATGCGCCGAGAAGACGAAGAGTCGGGTTGGTGTCGACGGCTTCAGCCAACTGCTGTGGTGTTGCTGTCAACGGGTCCCCCCTGCCGGCCTCAGGTGTCGCCAGTATCTCCTATACCGACGACACGGTGCCGCTTTGGCGGGCGGACGGGGGCTCGAGGAGGGCGAGGATGCGTGCGCCTGGGCACCCTCATCCGCCAGATGCCCTCGGCGGTATGTGGTCGGGGTCGGCAGCCCGGGGTACGTAGCGTTCTTGTCGAGGCCGGGGTCTCCTCCCACCCGAACGACGGCCAATCACGCGCCGGCGCTGAGGTACGCGGCTCTGGCCTCGCTCAACTCTGCCCAGTGCGCCTCGAGGCCGGCCAGAGTGGGGCTGACGTTCAGGGTGGGGAGCGGCTGGGAGTGTCCGTCGATGTAGCGGCAGGCTTCTTCGAACACGCGGTTCACAGTCTCGATAGCGGCAGGCAGGGCGGCCGTCTTGATGTTCGGTAGCGCGGTCATCCGCACGTTGGGCTGGTAACGCTGCGTCACCCCCTGCAGCAGCTCAGTTTCGGTGAACACCTCGCACCAGGCCCGGATCCAGTCGTAGCCGGTGCGTACGAGCGCGGCGCGCGCATCACCCTGCTGGGACTTGGCGGCCTGGATGGTCTCGTTGATGTTCTTCTTCAGATTGCTGATGCTGTCCCAGCGGGGCCCGGTAGCTCGGGTGACCTGCCCCTTGCCGTCCTCGTCGGTGATGTGGAAGTACGAGCATCGTTTGGACGCTGCCATCAGGTTCAGCAGTGTGGTGGCGAAGAAGATGTCGTGGGTGAACACGATCACCTGGGTCGTGTCGGCGAGTGCCGCGACACGCTGCGCGACCTCGTTGATGCGGCGATGATCGAGACTGGAGACCGGGTCGTCGAAGATCACCGGTGCGGTGATGCCGGCGAGGCGTGCTTCGGCGAGAAAGTCCGCCATCGCGAGAACCTTCTGCTCGCCCTCGGAGAGGACCTTCGACGGCTTGTGCTTGCCGGTGAGGACCTTGCGGCGGTGCGCTCGTCCCTGACGGCCCACGAACTCGACTTGAAGTTCGGGTGCACGGAGCGCGGTGCGTTCTTCGGCGAACAGCGCGTCGAAGCTTTCGTTGATCATCTGGTCGCTCGCGGTTTTGGCAAGGCCAGTGACCGCGCGTAGTAGCGCAGGCATGGGCTTGGCGAGCAGTGCGAGGCGGTCGGCTTGTTTCGCGTCGCGCACCTGTTGTTCGATGATCGCCCAGGACCGGGCGAGTTCGGCGGCAGCTTCGAGTTCGACCAGTTCCTTCTTCTTCTCAGCGAGTGTTTCCGCGCGCCGCGCGGCTTGTCCTCGCAGTTCCACCAGGGCGCCGCTGGTGGTCTCGAGTGCTTCGGTGAGGCCATCTGCGTCGGCGGCCACGTGAGCCAGGAGGTCGGCTGTGACGGGGGTGTTGTCGCGGAGGTGGTCAAGGAGCGCGGTGGCAGTGCTGAGCGTGCGTTCCAGCAGTGGCAAGAACACGGGCTGCGGGTTGCTCGTGGCGTGGTCGCGCGCGTAGGCGTCGACATCGCTGGTCCGGATGCCGAACACGGGTGAGGTCAGGGCGCTGAGCCGCCCCTTGGCGGCTTCGATGTCGCCGGCGATCTTTTCCTCGAGGAACTCGGAATACTTTCCGATCAGCGCCCGTGCCGGGTCACTGAGCGGTTGGCGGCAGTAGAGGCACCGGTCTGCGTCGTGCGCGTCGTGTGCGCTCAGGTGTGCTTCGTACTCCTCACCGGCCTGGATGAACCGGGTCCAGGTGTCGTCGGGGGCGGCGGGCAGGTCCGCCGCTTCGAACAGCGCCGCGCGGAAGGCTCGATACTCCTCCTGCAGGTACGCCAGGGCGGTGAGCTCGCTGCTGTACGTGGCGGGGCTGAACCGACCGAGAATCTGTGCGGCCGTGCTCGCCTCGGCGAGGACACGCTCGGCGCGTTGTTGCAGGGTGATCTCGGCGCTGATCGTGTCGGCCTCCAGCGCGGCCACGGTGCGGCGCAGTGTCCCGATGCGGGTATCAGCGTCGGTGTGGTGGTCGGCCATCGCCCTGAGCTGGTCCAGGTCTGTCGCGGCGCCGAGCGTCTCGATCAGCGGGTACACCGACGCCGCTCGCGGGAATCGGCCCAGCAGTCCTGTGGGGCCGGATCGCAGGTCGCTGATTGCCGCATCAATGCGGGCCTGGACGGCCTTGATTCCGGCGATGACGTGGTTGAACAAGGCAAGCGCGGCGGGGACGTACACATACTCGAGGTCTTCGTCGACATGGAAGCTCACCGATGGGCTGTCGAAGATCGAGATGCGCGTGAACGGGGCAACCCCCCGTTGCCCTGTCCAGGCGTACGTCTTCGCTTCCGCTCCGAGTTGGTAGCCGATCGTCGCGGACGGGGATTGCGGCGCCGTCGCCTCGATATCCCCGAGGATGACGTCCGCGGTGCGGCTGGCAGCAAGCGCTTTGAAGATTCTCGAGTACCCGGTCTTGCCGGTGCCGTTCTCACCGAACAGGATGGTGAGGCCCTGATGCGGTTCGATGACCCCACCACCGATCAGAGCGTTCACCCCCGCAACCTCTGACAGTGAGGTCACGGTCAAAGGTTCGAGCGCCTCGTCCTCCCCGTCGATCATCGCGAGCTGATCCTCGGTCGACAGTTCCCGGGCGTCCAGCGCCTTCTCTTGCCGGAACAGCGTGTACGCGTGGTCCTCTTCGTCGGAGTTGAGAGGGCCAGCTCCGGTGAGTACGACGCGCACGATGTACCGCACCCATTCGTCGGAACTGTTCGCCCACGCGCCAAGAAGCTGACGGGGGTCCACCCGTGTGTCCGCTTGCACCGCGTCCGTCATCGACCGACCTCCGTCGCGACAGCGGTGTCCATGGAACGCGCTGCTCACCGCCGACTCTATCGTCGCCCTGACAGAACGCCGAGCTGTGCGTCGCGCGGGCCGCTGGAGTTGGTGCGGGAGATGGGGCACGCTGATCGGATGACTGAACGAAACACCTGGCCACGCAACCGGTCGACGCTTCCTGGCGGTGGCCTGTCGACGCTTCCTGGTGGCGGCTTGTCCACCCTGCCGGGTGACGGGGCCTCTACGCTTCCCGGCGGTGGTCTGTCGACACTCCCAGGTGGTGGCCTGTCGACCCTTCCTGGTGGCGGTTTATCCACGCTCCCTGGTGGCGGTATGTCGACGCTTCCTGGCGGTGGTCTGTCGACGCTTCCCGGGGGCGGCTTGTCTACGCTTCCTGGCGGAGGTCTCTCATCGCTGCCTGGGGGTGGGCTGTATGACGGTGCAGACCCGAACCCGTACCGCTCGAATCAGCCACCCATGACCCACTTCATCCCCTACCTCCGCCATCAGGGGCTGAACGATGTCGCCGATCTGCTGGCGCGTGCTCACGGGCTGAACCTGTAACGAATCACGAGCTCTGCTTCATCGGAGCGGCCCCACGTTCACCTTGACACTCCACCGGGTACCGTCGAGCTGTGTTCTTGCTGCTTGACGCCAACGTGATCGTCGGCAATCCGCTTCTGCGCGGGCGGCAGTGGGACGCCGTCGCGGATGCGGTCGCTTCCGAAGCGCTCGATCTTTATGTGCCCGAGCTTGCGGTCGATGAAGCCGTGGCACGGTACCGCGACAGTGCAGCATTGCGTGAACGCGAGGCGAAGAAGGCTCTCAAGACATGGCCGCCGAGGTCACGGGAACTCGTCCAGGAAGCCATCAACGCTTCAGAGTCCTTCGCCGCCGAGTACGAGAGTCTTCTGCGGGCGCGCCTCGAACAGATGGGTGCAGAGATCGTCGGCTACCCGGAGGTAGAGCATCGTGAGGTCGCGTTGCGGGCGATCTCACGGTCGGCACCGTTCGACAGGGAGGGCAACGGATACCGTGACGCGCTGCACTGGTACGTCTTTGTCGATCTGCTTCTCACGTGCGAACCCGAAGATCCGCACGCGTTTCTTCTGTCGGCTGACAAGCGTGCGTTCGGACCAGCGCGACGGCGGGAACTCTTGGCCGAGATCGAGAAACTCGATGTGGAGTGGGAGGTGAAGATCCTTGAAAGCATCTCCGATTTCAAGGTTCCCGGGCAGTTCCTCGATGACGAGGGCTCATTGGACTACGAGCAGGAGCGACAGCTTCACGACGCGGTACAGGATGCGGTGCTGGCAGGCGGAACACCCAAGGACTTCACTCACTCGCTGGCAGCGAAGACCGAGTTCGACGTTGCTGATGTGCTTGAAGTCTTGTTACTGGATGTGAACGTGGAAGGGGTGCAGATCGAGCGAAAGTCGCGCGATCTATGGATCAACTACACCGCCCAGGCAACGTGCCTCGTGAAGCTCGAGAGCGTCGAGATCCTCGACGAGGACGCCGGCGACTACGCCACCCATCGGGACACCGCCGTATGGGTCCTGGATCTCAGCGGCAATGCTTACTCGTCAGGGAACCGCATCGACGAGGTCGCCTCCCTGCGTCTCGACACCATCGAAGGAGACGCACCGGCATAGATCGAAGGAGACGCACCGGCATAGACAGTGGGCGGGTAGGAGCTACCTCGAGGGCCGCCGGCGCGGCCGCCGCTGTTCAGGTGGGGCGTGCATCTGATCGGCACTCGGCTGTCCTCGCTTTATGTCGGCGGCCTTCGCGGTTCGGCGGTGACGCTCGGCAAGTCATCATGGACTTCGTGTACCGACGCCGAGTGTTCGAGGTTGCAAATGAGCTCGGCGTTGACGTGCGCACCGTGCTCGACGCGCTGCGGAGCCTGGGTGAGGCGGAAGTGCGCCCTGAGGCGCAGCTGAGTGAGTCGCTCGCTCGCAAGGTGCGAGTGCATTTGAATGGTGGCGGGGCTGTGCCGGAGCGGCGGCGGGGTGTGGAGCCAGCGCGCCGCCGGTCGAGGTTTGCTCAAGGCATTCGGGAGCAGCATGACGACGCAATCCGTCGCGTCATCCCCACCATCGCGGCGGGCTTGACCGTTGCCGCTCGGCTGCCCGAGGGTAACGAAGTCATCGTCGCATTCCACAACCGTGACGCCGTCGCGCGGTACGGGTTCTGCACCCTGTCGGGCGGGCCGCTGCCACCCACTGTGCTCAACGCTTCGGATGCACGGAGGCTGTTGGCGCCGTTGCGGGACGTTGACCGCGACTATGTCGCTCGCGGGTGGACGCCACCCAATCTCTACATCGCCTTCGACCTCGCCCATCAACACGTCTGGCTAGGAAGGTCGCTGAAGACGATCGGGCATCCTGGTGAACGATTGGCTGCGGACTCGCTCGTGCGGGTGCCACCCCCTAGCGCCGGTGAACCGCCCCGCATCAACCCTCGCGCACAGCTCTTCACCGCCAACAAAGTGCCGTCCGTCGTCGCGGCGGTCGGCGAGGGGTCGGATCGTCCCGAAGAAGCGTTCCTCCTTCACGAAGAGCTTCTGCGTCTGGCTGTCGACAGCCTCGTCGACGCGGACGTTCTCGATCCGCTGCCCGTGCATATCAACGCGATCTGGTTCTTCGCGCGCCCGATCGTGATGCAGCGGGCGGGCGACAGCGACCGCCATGTCCGCGCGGTCTGGTACCGGCAGGGCGGCTCGATGTGGCGCATACGCACATACGTTGCTGGCGTTGCGGGATCCGGCGCGGTCAATGTCAAACAGGTCGGGCCGCAGCTGTCCGGCCGCGTGCCATTCGTCCCGGTCTGGGATGACACCCGACCGGAACAGAAACTGCTTGCCGCGGTGTGGGCGTTAATGGCCCAGGGCGGCATAACTGAGTCGGAACGCGTCACAGGCGTCGTCGTGCCCAGCGGCGAGCCGCAGGGCGAGCTGACGATCGTGCGCGTGCAAGCGGGCAGCGATCACGTATCCGTCTATCGAGAGGGGAGCGACGGCGAGCCGCCCGATCGTGCGGCCTGGTCGGTTCGCGGCCACTGGCGGCGACAGCCCTACCCCTCACTCGGGCTCGACGACGACGGCCACGTGCGCACCCGACTGATCTGGATCGCGTCGTATGTGAAGGGTTCCCACGGAGCACCAGTCGAACCCAAGGTAATCGTGGTCAGTTCAAGGCCGGGAGAGGCCTGAGGGCCGACACGACCGGCAGTTGAAGGTTCTCGATACGAGATGCCAATTCCACGAGGTCTTTCGAGCGAGTTGCGAATTGCAGTGTCGTGGGGACGTAATCGCCGCCGCCGCCGCTGCCCGCCGCCCGCCGCCGCTGGCGCGCCAGCCAAGGGGCCGCGTGTAGATCCGCTCGAAGTGGGCGTATTCTCCGACGAACGGGGCCGCGGTGCGGGAGTCTGGTCTAATCGGTGGATGGTCGCAGCTTCGTTGAAGCCGTTCCCAAAGTCCGTCCGGGTGATCGTGTCGCCGTGATCTCGCCGGCATTCGCCGCCCCAGCGATTTCGCCCGTTCTCCACGAGCAAGCGATGCGGCGTCTGAAGGAGGCGACCGGGTTCATCCCGGTCGAGTACCCCACGACGCGGCAACTCGGCGCGAGCGCGGAAGCCCGTGCGGCAGACGTGAACGCGGTGTTCGCGGATCGGAGCATTCGCGCGGTGCTGGCCGCCATCGGTGGTGATGACCAGATCACTGTCATTCCGCACTTCGATGCCGCCGTGATCGCGGCGAACCCGAAGCCGTTCCTCGGGTACAGCGATAACACGAACCTGCACAACCTTCTTTGGAACCTCGGCGTGCGGAGCTTCTACGGTGGATCCGGTCGACCTCGTCTACCCGTTCACGGGGAGGTGGCTCGTGCAGAACAGTCCGGCGAACCACGACCGACTCTGACCAGTCGCTCGCCTGTGCGCATCACGGAAGCATGACGTCCCCGGTTCGGTTCACCGAGCTCGCTGGGTGGACGCCGCAGCCCTACCGCTCCGTGTTCGTCTGGGTCGCGTTCGAGGAGCGCCTCGTCGCGACCGGCGAGAGGTACGGTCCCGACGATCACGCGGGAGTCTGGACGGCGGACGGGTTCCTGTCGCGGTGGTCCAGTCGGCTCGTCGATCGGGGATGGGAATGGATGGCTCCGCTCATCCGCCGACTCGCGGACGGCGAGGACCCGGAGCACGTGCGCACGGACGCGCTCCATGAGTACGCCGCTCGCCACGACGGCGCGGAACCGAACGTGACCATCTGGAACCTGGGCGTCGACCGACTCCGGTGAGGGCGAGTCAGCCGCGTTGCCGCCCCGCTCGTGGAGCCACGGCATGCGACGTTGGTGCCGTACTTTCCCCGGCGTCGGCGCCTTCCTCGAGGAGGTCGAGAGGCGTAGTTCCGTTTCTGAGCGGGCCAGCGGGAGGCGACGATGCCGCCACCGGCGTGTGGGATCCGGTGCTGCTGGCGATGAGGCTCATTGCGATGTGGGTGGCCGGGCGTAGTCAGGTCTCCATGTTCACGCGTGTCGCGCGCGGTGCCGACGTACTGCAGCGCGGTTGGCGCAGCGGACGCTGCAGTACCGCTGGCGGCCGTTGCGCGTGACGTCTACCACGACGTTGTGGCACGGGTCACCCGGGACTTTGCCGGCGTCGCATCGGTGAAGGCGGTGCATTCCCCGCGTTGTCAGGTGGAGTGCGGTGCCGACGCTGATGACGGCCTCCAGCACATGCGGCAGGGCTTGGTCTTGGTCTCGATAGTGGAGGTGCCAGCCTTCATCATGGTGGTCGGTTAGGCGCGGGTAGGCGGCCGCCTCTGCGAGGTGTTGGTTGAGGAGGTCGGCGCGTCGTTGCGGCAAAGGTTCATCAACGACTTCGAGCCATCGGTCGATTACCCTGCGGACACCGGTGTAGTCGTCCGCTTGCGGATTCGCGAACGGCGTCTGCATCCCATAAGACTCCGCACGGTCGACAATGCCCGCTCGATCTTCGGGCCAGTCGTTTGCCAGTGACGCGGCGAGCAGGACCGCGTACTCGCCGTAAGGGTTGAGATGCATAAGGGCATTACATCACACTGGAACGTGAATCGTTGGAAGGAACTGACTATGACGGTGCTGGGTACTGGACTCCCGTGGGCCGCGGTCGGCGGGATGGGGTTGGCGGCGTTGGTAATGGTGCTCACGCCTGGGCCGAACATGATCTATCTCGTGTCGCGCAGTATCGCTCAGGGGCGAATCGCAGGTCTGGTCTCGCTGGCGGGGACGGGCGTGGGATTCCTCACCTACATGACGATGGCGAACCTGGGGCTCAGTGTCGTGTTCGTTGTGGTTCCGTGGCTCTACATCGGTCTGAAGGCCGCAGGAGTGCTGTACCTCGCCTGGCTCGCGTTCAAGACGTTCCGCCCAGGAGGGACAGGACTGTTCGAACCCGGACCGCTCACCCGCGATACGCACGGGAAGCTCTTCCGGATGGGGCTGTTTACCAACCTGCTGAATCCGAAGGCGGCGGTGATGTACCTGGCGATCATCCCGCAGTTCATCGACACATCGCACGGCAACCCGATTGCGCAGGGGTTCACGCTCGGCACAGTCCAGATCACTGTCAGCGTGATCGTCAACGCAGCAATCGTGCTGGCCGCCGGGACGATCGCAGGATTCATCGGAACCCGCCCGTCCTGGCTCAAGTGGCAGCGCCGCATCACCGGCAGCCTTCTTGCCGCGGTCGCCGTCATGCTGGCCAGGGAAGTGCCCCAGGCTGCCCGCGCGTAGACAACCTGCAGGTGGTCGCGCGCGTGTGGCCAGCGCGCCAGCCATCGCAGCGCCGATGTAACCTGAAATGGACGAATCCGTTCAACCGATTCGTTGCGACATCGACTGATCGCTCTCGCGGCACACGTCGTGAGTGCCACGTGCGCACGAGCGCCGACGACGGCGACCCCGTACATCAGAAGCCGAGGGCGTGGACAGCTGAGCGTGTATGTCAACGGCCGCAGAATGGGAGCGAGATGAACCTGCGGGAAGAGCTTCTGCGTGTCTACGAGGACGCGCGGTCCAACCGGTCCTCCGAGGAGAACGAGACGACGGATCGTGCGGCTGCGGAGCTCTTCGACGCCGGTACGGCAGACCGCGCGAAGGCCGTCGGAGATGTGGCGCCGGTGTTTTCTCTCCCCAGCGCCACTGGCGAAACGGTGACCTTGAGTGATCTGCTTGAGGATGGCCCCGTGGTGCTGAGCTTTTACCGAGGCAGCTGGTGCCCGTATTGCAATCTCGAGCTGCGGGCGCTTCAAGCGAACATCATGGAGTTCAAGGCGCGCAACGCGCGGCTCGTTGCGATCTCGCCGCAGGTGCCTGACGAGTCATTGTCGACCGCTGAGAAACACAGCCTCACTTTTGACGTTCTGAGCGACGTGGGGGCCACTGTCTCCCAAAGCTACGGCCTGTCCTTCGTCATTCCTACGGAGCTGGCTGCGCTCTACGAGCGACGAGGTCACGATCTCATCCGTCGAAACGGTGGCGATGGTCGAACGCTTGTGATCCCCGCGACCTATGTGATCAGGCAGAGCGGGTCTATATCGTGGTCGTTCGTGGACAGCGACCACACCAGACGTGCGGAACCGCGGGACATCATCGCAGCGCTCGATGCGATCCGCTGACTGCTGCAGAGGCGACGGACGGAGGAGTCACGCGCCTCTCGTGCGACCGTGCGCGCTGCGACGCAACTCCCGGCTGGTTGTGGACGGAGATCGGTCATGCAGCGCGGCGATCTCCGTTGGCCGCGCACCTCGGCTCGCGAGATCGGCGATCAGAACGCGCTCCTCTTCGAAAAGAAGCCTCGAGGAGATGGGGAGAAGCGAAAGCGGGCCAGGGCTGTGGCACGACCTTCACCGCGCTATCCTTGCGCCGCACCGCGGTGCCATCGCGCCGGGGGTACGCGGTCGTCCGCATCGCGCCGACCTCGCGGGCGGCGGCCGCCAGCGGCTGCACTGAGCGAGCAACTCCGTGAACCGGTTCCACGTCAACGAGTTCGGCCTACGCCCGGGGCCCGGACGGGCAGATCGATCGTCGCGTGCCGGGGTGATTCCGGCGCTGACATCTGGCTCGACCGTTCCTGCCGACCGAGGGTGGTCAATGGCTTAAGACCGTTGCCGTGACGGTGGTGATGCCGACGATGACGACGAACCCGCGGAACAGGCCTGCGGGGAGTCGTCTTGCGAACCTGCCGCCGACCAATCCTCCCAGGATCGAGCCGAGAGCAACGAGGGCGACGATGGGCCACGAGATCAGTTCTGGTGAGACGAAGATGAAGACCGTGGCGGCGATGATGTTGACCGCGGCGACGCTGGCGTTCTTCACGGCGTTGAGTTCTTGCATCAGCAACGTCGTCGTGATCCCGAGCAGGGCGACGAGGAGGATCCCCTGCGCTGCACTGAAGTAGCCACCATAAACTCCGAGCAGGAACGCGCCGACCACGGAGGCGACTTTCGAACCTCGGCGAGGGAATGGCGTCGCGTCGACGTCGTCGGTTGCCGCCACGCGGCCGATGCGGTTCTTGATGGCGGGTCCGCTGAGTACCAGAAGCGTACCGATACCAATCAGCCAAGGGATGACGGCAGCGAAGATGTCGGCGGACAAGTGCAGGAGGAGGAGCGCGCCGGTGACGCCGCCGGCGCTGGATGAGGGAAGCAGTAGGCGAGTAACGCGGTAGTGTGCGCGCAGCTCGCGTCGGTAGACGAGTACCCCCGACAGGCTGCCGGGCACGATGCCGACCGTGTTCGCCATCGTCGCCGTCAACGGCGGAAACCCCAGCAGAACGAGGATGGGGAAGGACGCCAGTGTCCCCGCGCCTACGACGACGTTCAGACCTCCTGCAAGGAAGCCTGCGCCGACGACCGCCGCTCCTCGCAGAAGCGGCGCGATTTCTATCAGCACGTTGGCCTCCTCCTCGCCCGGGTCACAAGATGTCCCGGAGGCCTTCAAGGCTTCCAAAAGTGCGCTGGACGCAGGTTGATAGAATCGGAAGGGATGTACGCGAAATCCGAAAGCTAGTTCGTGGCGCCCAACTTGCGGGATCTGGAGCTGTTCGTCGCGATCATCGACGCCGGCTCGATCACGGCGGGCGCCCGCGCCGTGGGGGTCTCGCTGTCGTCGGCCAGCAGCCGGATCGCTCTACTGGAACGGCAAGAGCGAGTCGAGCTGTTGTCGCGTCGACGAGGTGGGATCGTGCCGACCACGGCCGGCACGACCCTGGCGATACATGCCCGTGCCCTTCTCGAACGTGCTGATGAACTGCGGCAGGCGATGGACGGGCTGCGCGGGGACTCTGCCCACGAGATCCGGCTCGCCAGCAACACATCAGCCGTCGATACCTTGACCGAGTTCCTGGCCGCGACTCTCGCACGATTCCCTACGATGCGGATCGCGGTGGTCGAGACAAGCAGCGTCGAGGTCGCGTCTCGGGTCCGCGAGGGGGGTGCTGACCTCGGGATCGTTTCCCTCCCACCGACGGGCGACGGTTTGATCGCTCGTGAGTTATGGGCGGATCCCCTTGTCGTCGTTCGTGGCTCGGTGTTCCGCGGAGACGACGTGGCTCCTTCCTTCGAGGAGGTGATGCGGGGGCCGCTGATCGGGTTGCCAGCGGCAAACCCGCTTCAGACACTCATCGACGAGCAGGCGCGCATCCTCGGTGTGTCACCGGCGTACCGCGTGCGGTTGCCAACCCTCAACGCGGTGTACGCCGTCGCCAGCACTGGGGCTGGCGCGGCGATCGTCCCGTATGGGACCGTCAGCCGCTCTCCCACACTGCCTGCTGCCATACATCCGGTGGCAGAGGAATGGGCCGACCGCCGCGCACTCCTCATCACTCGGTCTACCTACGTTCCGTCCCCCGCGCAGCAGGAGTTCATCGACGCGCTTCTGCGCTACCGGGATGAAGTCGATGTCACCGAGCCGCTCGGAGTCGTCATCCTCGGCTCGCCCCCTGAGCAAGCCCGCCGCGGGTAGCGAACCCGATACGAGATCCACCCCGGTCGGTGATAGAGCTGTACGCCAAGCTCGGAAAGGACCTCGGCACCAGTTAGTGAGCGTTGCCGAGCGTAACGACTCGCTGGCGCAGCGCGGCAAGATTCCGGCTGGCCCAAGCAACCCAGACCGCACCGAGAGCGTCTGTTACTGGAATGCAAGGTCGGCTACCGATCGGCGATCCTCCCCTCACCCCCTCCGAACGGGAGCAGATGCTCAGCGCACCGATGTTGTTGACGACCACGAGTGCATGGAACAACGCGCGTAGGCAGTCTGCCGTGGCCCGTGCCAATTCCACTCATCGTGGCCGGATTCATATCCGGAGCCCGCGACGATGATCGTGAAGCAAATGGCCGACACCACGAGCGCCACAATGACGGGCACGAGCGCCCTGAACTATCGATAACAACTCGTGGGCGCAGCGAGGACCCCGGCGTTCACGTCCGGCGCTGTCAGAGCTCGATCACGTACTTGACTCCGCGTGAGCGGCCGCCGGCGCCAAGCCGTCGGGCACGCGCGCGACGTGGGCACTGGTCACGAGAACCTTCTCCGCCCAGGTGCCGCTGCCACCGGGCAGGGGCGCCTCGTGGACGAGGTCGAACACGGCGATGGGAATCGCGTAATCGAGTGAGACGGCGTTGCACAGGTCGACGAGCGGGTGGATCGAGGGCAATTCCCCGTCGCTCTTGAATCAGCGTGGCAGCGCTTCCGACGCGCACCGGTACTGGGTGGGTTTGAGTCCCATCTGACTGAATGCGCGCCGCCAGGCGACGATCTCGGGGAACTCGCTCTCCGGTCGTTCGGAGAGGCGCATGGAGGCCCGCTCGCGGAATGGTGCCGCGGTCGCCGAGACGTCCGCCGTGTCGGTCACGCCATCGAGGGTGAGTGTCGCGACGGCGAGCTGAGGGAAATGAGCGCGCAGCGCCGAGTCATGAACTGAGCTGCATCAGCGGGTTTCGAGGGCGAGACGGCCGGCGAGCAGCCCATACGTGCCCGCGAAGGTGCGACGCAGCCACGCCATGACCTTCGGGCGCGTGATGACCTGGTTGCGCATCCCCGCGGCGAACACCCCATACAGCGCAAACACGACGAACGTCAACGCCATAAACACAAGGCTGAGCCAGATCATGTGCCACGTGCCTTTCGCCTCGCCCGCGGGAACGAACTGAGGGAGGAACGCGAAGAAAAAGATGGTCAGCTTCGGATTAAGCAGGTTGATGAGCACGGCGGTACGGATGACCCGCCAGAACGAAACCGGGGCGGGGTTCGCGTCGCCGTCGATCATCGTCTTGTCGCGGAATGTCTGCCAGGCGAGGTAAAGCAGATAGGCGACACCGAGCCACTTGATCGTCTGGAACGCGATCGCGGAGGCATTCAGGATCGCGGCCAGTCCGGTGATCGCGGCCACCATGTGAGGGATGACCCCGAGGGTGCAGCCGAACGCCGCAATAATGCCAGCCTTTGCGCCGCGGGAGAGCCCAGCGGCGATCGAGTAGACGGCGCCGGTGCCGGGGGTGGCGACCACCACGAGGGTGGTCAGCAGGAATGCAATGCTCATCGTCGTCCTTCGAGAGTCGTTGCTTCCGCACAGTACCGCGTCCGCGTAATCCCGAAATACACGAGCGATCAGCCGAAGACGAGCGAATCGCCCAGATGGACACCGTGTAGACATTCGTCCGCGAGATCGGGATGGCATGAAGTCGCGCCCCTCGGGTAGCGAGGTCATGGTCGTGTCGCGGTTACACGTCATCACGCTGGCGGACGATCGGCAGCCACAACTCCGTCGTCGCGGAACGGAAGTCTTCAGCGCGATCGAGGATCGCGACGATCGAGGGGCCTGGTCGCAGCAGCCACGGGTTCGACGGAAACCACTCGGATGCCGATGCCGCATACGTCTCCTGCAGAGCCGCGGGATATGGTCCAGATGCCCGGAACACAGCCCACGTGCCGGCAGGAACCTCGATCACGTCGAGTCCTTCCGGCGTGGTCGTCGCGGCGTCCCGGGCAACGCCGTGCAGATAGGTCAGTGTGCTTCCCTCGGTGTAGTCGGAATCGACATCTGCGCTTATCTGAAGCAGTCCGTGAGGATCCGTGTTGCCGAGCGCCGTCAGTCGCGCGTGCTCGTGCGCCGGCAGAGAAGCGACGTGCGCTTGGATGTGAGGATTCGCGCTCCGGTGGATGAGCGGAACGCGTGCAGCATGGCCGACGAGCCGGAACGCGGGTCGATCCACGATACGCGTGTCCATCGACGTGGCGCCGTGGACAGTCAGTCGCAGCGTGAGTTGCGGCTGTGACGGAAGCGGGCCGCCGTTCGTCCGCACCTCGATAGGCGCCGCACCGTGGACCGCCCGGAACGCACGTCCGAATGCCTCGGCCGAGCCATAACCAAATCGAACCGCAACCTGGAGAAGCGGATCGCCCGCGATGACGTCGGCCGCGGCGACCGTCATCCGCCGACGCCGCACATACTCGGACAACGGCATGCCGACAAGCGATGCGAACATCCGCCGCAAGTGGTACTCCGTGGTGCCGAAGGAAGCAGCCAGCGCACCGATGTCGAGGTCGTCGGACAGATCCGCTTCGACGACCTCGATGAGCCTGTTGAGCTCACTGATCACACAAGCCTCCCTTCATTCCAATTCTGTTTGCCGGGTGCAGTGGTTTGTCCGAACGTGCGACTCCGATCCGAGCGGGCCGGCTCGTGACGGCCGGCGACGTCCGACGACACGCAACACCACACACCATCAGGCGTCCCGGGCGCCTTCACCCGACTTGATCGGTCTCCAATTGTCGGGCGCCGGACCCGGCGTGACGAACACCCTGGAAATCGTCTCGCACCACGAGAGTCCAAGCTGAAGGGAAGCATGTTAGACGCCCGTATCGTCGAGCGGACGGCCTTCCGCCTGATCGGTTACGCAGCGCGCGTCCCGGTCGTGTCGGAATTCCGGAATCCTCATGTCGAGGCACACATCACGGCGCTGTCTGCGGAGAACGTGGAGCGGCTCCGAGCACTGGGCTGCTCGGAGCCCTCGGGTCTGCTTCAGGTGAGTACGGAGGTCGACGCCGACTACGCAGTGAACAGTCGGTTCACGTTCATGGTCGGTGTCGCCCTCGATGCGGCTCCGCCCGCACCTGAGCGCCTCGATGTGATCGAGGTTCCTGCCGGCAAATGGGCGGTGTTCCGCACGGGCGCTCCTTTTGCGTCGGCCTGGATGGACATTGTCAGCGAGTGGTTTCCGTCACACCCGTGGCGCCTGCGTCCGGGGCCGTCGATCGTCACTGAGCGCCGACCAGGCGAGCGAGCAGCGCGCCGCAACCGCCGAGGTCTGGATTCCCGTTGAACGCGCGTAAGCCAACTCTGCGCGTCTCCCGGCCGAACGCAAGATTCCAACAGTGGGAAGCTCTGCTCCACAACCGCAACAAGCGCCAGCGGGCCGGCGAGTTCATCGTGCAGGGTGTGCGCCCCATCAGCCTCGCACTCGAGCGGGGCTGGCCGATCCGCGCAGTCCTCTATGACGCGGATCGGCCGCTGTCGCGGTGGGGTGCACAGGTTATCGAAGGATCAGGAGGCGAGCGGATAGCCGTCGCGGCTCAGCTGCTGCATCAGTTGAGCGACCAAGACGACGGCTCCCCCGAGCTGATCGCCGTAGCCGCCGTGCCGGACGATCAGCTGTCTCGCATACCTATGGGGCCGTCGTTCCTCGGGATGGCATTCGACCGCCCCTCCCTGCCCGGCAACATCGGCACGATCATCCGTTCATTGGATGCCATCGGCGGGTCGGGCCTGATCGTCACCGGACACGGCGCAGATCCGTACGACCCCAGAGCCGTCCGCGCCTCCACTGGGTCGCTGTTCGCGGTGCCGGTGATCCGACAACCATCTCATCAACCACTGGTGACCTGGGTACGGGAGCAACGCGCTGCGGGCATCCCCCTCACGATCGTCGGAACCGACGAGAACGGGTCCGACGACATCGCCGACGTGGATCTGACAGGCCCCGTCCTGCTCGCGATCGGCAATGAGAACGCCGGACTCAGCGCGGGATGGCGCGATGCGTGCGATGTCGTCGCGCGCATCCCCATCGGCGGCGCCGCCAGCTCGCTGAACGCTGCCAACGCGGCATCGATCGCTCTCTACGAGGCCGCGCGCCAGCGCGGACGGGCATAGGCACGCGAATGGCCTACCGCTACGCCGTCACGCGAGAGAGTTACGCCGACCTCTCCGGCGGCGTGCTCCACTCTGCCCCCGGGTTCCCCGCCCTCCCCGCACGCCTCGCCAGCGAGATGTTCCAGCGAGCATTGGCGCTCACCCCGAACCCCACCGCCCAGGTATGGGATCCATGCTGCGGCAGCGGCCACCTCCTCACCACTCTCACACTCCTGCATAGAGACAGAATCACCAGCGTCCTCGGCTCCGACGTCGATCACGCGGCGCTGGAACTCGCCCGGAAGAACCTCGCCCTTCTGAGCAAGCACGGCATGACCGCCCGCGCGAATGAACTGCAGGCCCGCGCCGAGCGCCTGAGCAAACCCGCCTACCTCGATGCCGCCGCCGCTGCACAGCGACTCGCTCGCCGGCTCGCGTCAGGCGACGGCTCATTCGACTACAACATCGCACCAGCCGACGTCTTCGACCCCGCACAACTCCGGCGCGCGTTGAACGGGCGACGCCCCAATGTCGTGGTCACCGATATCCCCTACGGCGAGCAGACAGCGTGGCACGGACCGGATGCTGCACGAGGCCTCGACGGCATGCTGAATTCGCTGGAAGAGGTACTCGACGAGGGAACCGTGATCGCAGTGACGACCCGCGCCCGCAAGGTGCGCCTAACCGGCCCCCGGCGACCTCTCGCATGGTTCCGAATCGGAACCCGAGCAGTCATCCTCTGCCGCATCGCCAGCCGACTCCAGCATCGAGTTTGAATCTTCCGTGTAGCTCGTCAGCATTGTTCCTTCGGGCAGAAAATTCGTGGGGCTGCATAGAGCCCGGTTACAGCGTTGAGCACTGTCTTGGTTCCGACCGTACTGGCCGGCGACGTTGTTGGAAGCTAGCAGCGATTATCGCCCAAGCACCATCGGACCACGGATCAGATCGGCTACGCAGCGAAGTGTTCTTCGTAAAGGATCCCCTCACGGCCGAAGCGGCGTTTGCAGATCTTCCCGAAATGCGCGAGGGCGTCGACGCGATGGCAATCGGGCCGGGTGTCCTGTACTTCTCGCGGGTAGCCGCACAAGCGACCAAGACCCGCGTTCAGCGCGTACTCGCTATGCCGATGTTTCAACAGATGACAGTCCGAACCTGGCGCGTAACTACACGGCTGCTCGAACTGCTCGACAACGGTTAGCCTCCGCACGCATCCCGAAATTGATCGTTTCCGGATTCGACGTGATCGCTCGGCCCCTGAAACTTGAAACGCGATCGAGTCAGGGAGAAACGCGCTAATGTCCGTTCTCTTTTGAGTCGGAATCTCGTGCCGCTGATTCACCGCGATCGAGGTTCCTCAGCTCCGCAAGGTCGTCGTGAGTGAGGTTGAAATCGAAGATCTGCGCGTTCTCCCGCAGCTGTCTGGGGTCGTCCGCGCGCGGAATCGGGACGATGTTGTGCTGCACATGCCACCGCAACAACACCTGCGCGGGGGTGCGACCGACCCGGTCTGCGATGTCTACCACGACGGGATCTGTGAGCAAGGGGCCGCCGCGCCCGAGCGGACTCCAGGCCTCGGTCACGATGCCCCACCGCTTGTGCAGATCACGGATATCGTCGCGCGCCAGGTCGGCACTCAGTTGGATCTGGTTGACGTCGGGCACGCGTCCGGTAGCGGCGACGATCCGTTCCAGATGTGGTCGTTTGAAGTTTGAGACGCCGATCGCCCCGACCCGCCCCTGCTCGACGAGTCTTACAAGACCCCGCCAGGCCGCAACGTAGGTGTCGAGCCAAGGCACTGGCCAGTGAATGAGGAATAGATCGAGGTAGTCGAGCCCGGTCCGTCTGAGGCTCTCGTCATAGGCGCGCTGGACACCATCTACGCTGTGATTCTCCTTGTTGAACTTGCTGGTGACGAAGATCTCCTCGCGAGCGATCCCGCTCTCTCGGATCGCCGCGCCAACCGGGGCCTCGTTGAGGTACTTGTGAGACGTGTCGATCAGTCGATAGCCGATGTCGAGCGCCAGCGCGACCATCTCGTGCACCGCGTCGCCCTTGAGCGGCCACGTGCCGAGACCCAGACGCGGAATCGAGTGTCCGTGGAGGAGTGGGATCGGGGCGGGGTTCACTGGAGCACCCCCGTGATTAGCCCAACGCCTCGCTCAACCGCATCGAGGCGTCCTTGAGTGCTCGCCCGAAGGTCGCGACTTTCGAGACCGGAAGACGATGGACTGGGGCAGCGAGGTTGATGGCGAGATTGATGCCTGCTGAGTTCGCGACCGAGACTGCGACCGATGCCACACCGTCCTCGCTCTCCTCGCGGTTCGTCGAGTAGCCCTGGCGCCGAACGGTTTCGAGTTCCTTCTCGAGGTCCGCAAGGGACTGAACGGTATGCGAGGTCACCGCGGGGAGTGAGTCCGTTGGAAACAAGCGCCCGAGCTGTTCTGTCGGCAGGCTGGCAAGCATCGCCTTGCCGGTCGAGGTCGCGTACGCCGGGATCTCCCGTCCGAGGCGTGAGGCGACGCGGACTGCCGCCGCCGGCTCGGACGCCGCGATGAAGCGGACGTTCGCGCCTTCGAGGGTGCCGAGATGGCTCGTCTCGCCCATCGAGGAACTGAGATCCTCGAGGATCGGCTGCGCCAGGCGCGGAAGATCCATGCGCCGGAAAATTGAGAAGGCCACGCTCGTGAGTGTCGGACCCGGACCGTAGGTCTTCGTGCGCGGATCCTGACGGGCGAATCCGCGCCAGATGAGCATTGCGAGGATGCGGTGCGCCGTCGAAGACGCCACCCCGAGTTCGGCGCTGACGTCGGTCAGCCTTACCTCCGTACGCTCGCCAAGAAGGATGAGCAACCGCAGTGCGTTGTCCACTGACTCGATCGGGTATTGGGGCGCTACACCGTCGCCGGGCGATTTCTGCACAACAGAAATCGTATCGCCTTGTGGTCACGGGGACCATCCTCAGACCGCGGGCGTGACCGACCGCGCGCCGTCGCCGGTCAGGCGCGCCGCGACCTCGGCTCGATCGGTTCTCGTAGCCACCGCTCGCCGCGTGCTAACGAGCGCCCGCGGCCAGTTGACGACGAGCGCGCCGGTCAGTGAGTCGTCACTCTCCGAGTAAAGTACGGCGAAGCGCTGGTCCTCCTCGGACCCGATGATGACGATGTCGTCGGCGCCGGTGCGCCCGACCACCTGGATCTTCCAGTCGTACTGGTCGCTCCAGACATACTCGGTCGTGTCGTAGTCCTCGCAATCATCAGGGTGGACGATGTTGTGTGCGACGACGCGAGCCTGATCAACGGCATTGGTCCAATGTTCGAGGCGCAGCGAGACGTTGCGCGACGCACTCGCCCAACGTGCGATATCGCCGACGGCAAAGATCTCAGGATGCCCGATGGCCCGCAGCCCAGAGTCGCAGGTCACCCCGTTGTCGAGTTCGATGCCGGAACCCTCGAGCCACTCTGTGTTGACCACAGCTCCGATACCGACGAGAGCTGCATCGGCCTCGATGATCTCGCCGCCATCGAGCACCACGCGCACCCCGTCTGCCGTCTGTTCGACGCCTTCGACTGTCCTTCCGAAGTACTCCTCGACGCCCTCCTGGGCATACTTGCGGCTGAAGATCTGGCCGACTTCGGCATTGAGCACCCGCGACATCGGCGCCGGGAACGGGTCAACCATGCTGACCCGTACGCCCGCCGTGATCGCCGTTGCGGCAGCCTCCCCCCCGATGAAGCCTGCGCCGATGACCACAAGGTGCCGCGCTGTGGCCAGCTCATCCCGCAAGCGCTCGGCATCGCCGCTGGTACGCAGCAAGTGAATATGCTCACCTTCACCCCACGGAGAGCGACGGGCGCGTGACCCGGTGGCGATCACGAGTGTGTCGTATGAGACGGCTGTACCGTCCTCGAGCGTCACAACCTGGCCTTCGAGGTTGAGGGATGCCGCGGGCGTGCCGAAGATTGAGATGGCTCCGATCCCCCGCGTCTCGTGCTCGGAGAGAAGCTCGATCTCGTGTCGCGCCGTCTCACCGGTGAGGTACTTCTTCGAGAGCGGAGGTTTGTCGTAGGTGGGATGGCGTTCCTGGTCAATCAGGACGATCTCGCCCTCGAATCCCTCGCTTCGAAGGGCTTGGGCGGTCTTGAGCCCACCAACAGAGGCGCCGACGATGACGACCCGCGACACGTCAGTCCTCCACAACCAAGGCGGAGACGGGGCAGCTGCGCGCCGCCTCCTCTACTCGCTTGCGGTCACTGTCGGGCAGGTCCTCGCGCAGAACGATCACTAGGGCGTCGTCATCTAGGTCGAAGTAGTCGCCCGCGGCGACAACGCAATTGGCGTAGCCCTGGCAGGCGCTGCGGTCGGCGATGATCCGTGCCATCGGTCTCTCCTTTTCTACTGCGGTCGCATTTCGGGAAACATCGGCTGGTCAGGCCGCGCGATCATCTCGGAGAACGTCTGCGTGGTCTGCCAGGTCAGGGCCTCGAGTTCCATGGGATCGATCGCGATCCACTGGCCAGTTTTCGGGGCGTCGATCAGTAGCCTCGTGCCGTTGTGAGTTTCCACGCGGCGCACTTCGATCTCCGAAAACTCGTTGGCGATGACGAGCGGCTCTCCGACGGTGCGGGCGACAAGACGCTCGCGCTCCGCCGCCGCAGCCGCCGCGGCATCACGATCGACGTCGGCACCCTCCCAGTCGAGGCCGCTCACAGGAAGATCGCCAGGTTCTGGGTGCGGAGCACCGACTCGTCCACCATGATCACCCGACGTGCCAACTGCAGGTCGTCACCGACGCGACGCAATACGTCCTCGCGGTGAGCGGAGATGATTGACGGCTCGTTGACGTCTCCCCGGCTGCGGAACAGCAGGACGGCGGAGTCGACGATGAGCTCGTCCTCGACCGAGGACAGGAACACACGCACGTTCGTCACGTAGTGACGCAGGCGTGAGGGAGGGTCCTCCGTCCAAGCGTGTTCAGTCAGGAATCGCGCGACCCGGCGGCTGAGCGAGTACTTATTCTCGTCCCAGTGCGACATCCCCCTCGCCGTCGTGAAGGAAGACCCGAGAGCCGTCGTCTGACGCACCGGCATGATGTAGTGAATATCCTCTGTAAGCGTCTCAAGCCAGTGCTCGTACCGTTGCTCGTCGAGGGTGTAAGCCTCTTCAATCAACCAACGATGCGCCTCGAGATGCAGTTCGTCGGAGAACAGTAGGGACCGCCCGACTCGATCGGCGCGCGTGGCGTGGGCGCCGAGAGGCGATTGCCCGGAAATCTGGACACCGGTCTCGGTGTTCATCATGCGGGTGCCTCCCCGTTGTTGGTGATGCCTGTACCGATGCTCGCGACCTGCACCTCGACTTCGTCATCGGTGTCGAGGTAGTCGGCCCAACGATCGAGCAGATGACGCTGGTTGTACTCGCCGTAACCAACGTGCGCGACGCCTGGACCGGCGAACTGTTCAGGCGTCAGCGCAGCGACGACCGGAGTGTCGTCTTTGAGAGTCCCCATCCGACTGTTGAGCAGGAGCCGTCGAGCCATCGAACCCTTGGCAGTCGTGGTCAGCGAGACCCAGTTCTCGACATCGTCCTGCTCGAACATTCCCGTGCTACCGAAGCACATAAGGTAGGCCTTGTACGAGAGCTCCTTGAACTCCTCCGGCGCCTCGGCATCGACCGCGAACCAGGAGTAGACCTCCGTCTCGTTCTCGCTAATGGGCTGCCACGAACGGATCGAGATGAAGGGCAGCACGTCGTCCCCGTCCTCCACCTTCGGCCAGTTGTGCACGAAACTCATGTTCGGGAAGAGCGATGCCGCTGAGATCATAAACCCGTCACGGCCAATCACATCGAGCTGCTCCGGCGACCATTGCTCCTTCATCCGCTCGATCATCGCGTCGGGATATCCGACGTAGCGCAGCCGCTCCTCGAGGCTGCCCGGCGGGAGCTTGTAGGTCGTGCCGCCGCCGTTGCCGGCCCAGTACGTGTTGCCGTCCTTGCGCTTCTCCGCCTTCGGCTCACGGAACAACCCGATCTCGACGACCGAGGTGTGGGTCTGGGGCGTGTGATACATGTCGCCGGCGAAGTTCTCGGCGCCGATCTTCCAGTTCGCGTTGACGCGCCACCGCTGCGGGCCACGCAGCTCGATGCCCTTGGCGCTCTGCCCGGTGTAGTAGTCGAGGTAGAACGCGAAGTCGCCGATGTATTCCCGCAGGGTCGGCGCGTTCGGGTCCATGCTGATGAAGATCAGACCGTTGTATGTGTCCAGGTTCGGCGCCGGGAGCAGTCGTGCACCCTTCTTGTTGAACCCTGCCTCACCCCCGTAGGCCTCCTCGTGGAACGGGAGGCCCATAATCCGGCCGTCGTTGCGGTATGACCACCCGTGGTAGGGGCAACGGAAGTGGGAGGCGTTGCCGACCTCGGCGCGGCATACCTGCATCCCGCGGTGCAGGCACATGTTGAAGTGCGCCCGAATCTCACCACTCTCGTCGCGCACGACGATAAACGAGTCGTCGAGCACATGCCGCACCACGTAGTCACCGGGCTGAGGGATCTCGGATTCATGTCCGACGAAAATCCACGCGCGGCTGAAGAGCTTGCTCTTCTCCTGCTCGAAGATCTCCTCGTCGTTATAGATGTGCGCCGGGATCATGCCGCGCCGCACGTCCTCGAAGATCGTCGTCTTGCTCGCCATTGGGCCGCTGCTTCCTGATGTCAGAGTCCTATTCCGCGCCTTGAAGATGACGTCGGTCGAGACCGGTTTTCTTTAAGACAGAATCTGATTCTGCTAGATTTTCCAGGAATTCGCAATCGGAGATCACGCCTCGAAGGAGAAGTGGATGATGAACGACTACGTCGACGAACGCATGCTCGTCGCCAATGCTTGCCGCGTGCTCGCGGTCCGGGGGCTCGTGGACGACATCCTCGGGCACGTCAGCCTGCGGGTCGACGACGACACCGTCCTCATCCGAGCCCGCGGACCGCAGGAGCGGGGGCTGCGTTTCACCACCGCCGACGACATCCTCGCCGTGCCCCTCGAGGGATCGTTCGAGCTCGCCGGCGGGTACCGGGCGCCGAACGAGCTGTCTCTGCATCTTGAGCTGCTGCGCCGCAATCCTGCGGCCCGATCCGTCGTCCACGCGCATCCGCCGGCTGTCGTCGCGTTCTCGCTAACCGGACGGACACTGCTACCGATTGTCGGTGCCTTCAACATCCCCGCTATGCGGATGGCGCGCGACGGCATCCCCGCGCACCCCTCGTCTGCGCTGATCCGCAACCACGCACGCGCGACGGCCATGGCGGACGATTTCGGCACGCGGCCGGTCGGCATCCTGCGCGGTCACGGCCTCACGGCCGTCGGCGAGAGCGTCCCGCAGGCCGTCATCCGCGCGATCAATGTCGACAGCCTCGCTCGCGTGCACCTCGCCGTTCTGCAGGCAGGGGCCGAGCCTATACCGATCGATGACAACGACCTCGCCGACCTGCCCGACCTGGGTGACGCATTCAACGACGGGCATCTCTGGCGATTCCTGCTGCAGGAACTTGCTGAGCAACGGCTCCTGCTGTAGTCGGGCCATCACAGATGTCCGGAGCCCGGGTCGCGATCAACTGCACCATCCTCACCGCCGCAGGCGCACATTTGGACCGAGCCACTCCGTCACCAGGGTGAGTACCGCATCGCTGTTCGACTCCTGCATCAGCATGTGGCCGTTGCCAGCCACGTTCGCTGCCGTCAACGCGACGAACCTGACATCGCCGCCTCGCTCGGCGAGCCAGTCAGCAGTCGCGCGGTCCGACTCGATCGGATGATCGGTGTCGTGGGTACCGACCATCACGAGGGTCGGTAGGCCGTCCAACTCCCTGTCGCCGATATGGACCTGCGCACCGCGGACGTTCTGCCGCTCGAGGAGGAGCCCGGCTGGGATTGGCACCAGCTGCGAACGGAGCTCGTCCAGGTGACCGGGTGGGAACTGCTCGCTTGCACCGACCAGCTTCGCCTCGATGAACTCTGGTCCGGGATGCCACCAGCCGCGACGGGGAAGCCTCCAGGTGAGCGGGCGTCCCTGGACGACGATGTGATCGGCGTCCTCTTCCAGCACGGCGGGCTCGGGCTGGATGTCCCCGGGGGGAGCGGGTGCCAGCGCGACTAGGGCGATCAGTGAATCCCGATGGTGGAAAGCGACCCGATAGCCGAAAGCGGCGGACATGGAGTGGACCACGAGGACGACCGGGCCGCCGAGCGCAGCGATTAGCTCGACGATCGCGCCGGCGACCGCCGCCCCATCCAGCCGCGTGTCGGGGTCCCATGCGCCGCCAGCCGACAACCCAGGCCACGTCATCACGACCGCGCGGTATCCGGCTTCGGCGAGACGGGGTGCCCACCCGGGTCGCCCGCCGATCGCTCGACTCCAGCCACCGGGGCCCACCCCCCCGCCGTGAACGAGCAGCACCGTCGCACGGGCGGGGCCGCCGGGCAGCCATTCGGCGTAAGCGACGGTCCCAGCGGAAGTCGCGAAAGAGCGAAACGTCGTCACGACATAACGGAGACGATGGCTGCTGCCAGCTCCACCGGGCGCGTCAACATGGCCTGATGGCTCCCCGGCGAGCTCGCGGTCGTCGGGTTCGTGAGCCGGTCTGCTGATGCGCGGTACAACTCCTGCGGCACAGCCCGATCCTCTTGCAGGAAGATGTAGCCGCTCGGCACGTCACCGGTGCCGGCCGTCCGAAGACGGATCGGCTCGTCGAGCCAACCGCCAGGCGACGGCACCAGACGAGGCTCGACCTGCGCGTGAAGCTCCTCCGATCCGTCCTGCAAGAAAGCCGTCATGAATAGCGGCGGGATCGGCACGCTCTGGTCGGGCGAGGACGCGGCTGTGCCACGGGCGAAATTCGCCAACTCGGCGGGGAGGATCGCATTGATCGACTCGCCGTCGGCGAGTACCCACGCGTCGATGAAGATCGCCTGCTCCACCTGCTCCGGCATCGCCTCAGCTACGAGTTGGATGAGCGGGCCGCCGCCACTGTGGCCGACTACGACGAACCGGTCCCACCCCTTGTCGGCGATCCGGCCGATGAGATTGTCCGCCATGGTCGAGAGCGTGACACCTGCACGGTCGTCGTTGTCACCGAGACCCTGCAAGGTTGGGGCCCATACCTCGTGGCCTGCCTTCGTGAGCTCAGCGACAACGCCGTCCCACGCCCAACCACCCTGCCAACCTCCATGAACCAAGACGATGCGCATTCTGGAACTCCTTTGTTCACCGACGGCGGGTTCCGTCGGATGGAATCCCACTCTACCTAGCAGAATCTGTGCAGAACAACAGTCCTGTTCAATCCCTTCAGAAAGGGTCATTCGTACTCGTCGAGCTTCCGGAGGACGGTCTATCTGAGCGGCGTCTCACGGAGGTCCTGCAGCATGATCGCCCGGTTCATTGGCGAGCTGCATTGCGGGACCTCTCTGGCCAGCGTGACCGCCACTGCGCCGAGCGGGGTGCCGGATCCACGTGAGTCGCGTCGACACGAATCCGGAGATTGTGCCGGCGCCCAGCACGATGAGGGAGTTGACGATCATCCTGACGATGATCTGAACTCCGCCGAGAACGAATCCCTGAGCGGTCGTGTTTCCCTGCCCGTGATCTATGAACTGCGGGATGATCGCGAGTTACATGACAGCGGCCTTGGGGTTGAGCAGGTTGGTGACGAGCCCCATCCGGAACAGCTTCGACCGGGAGTCGCGCGCGTGGGATTGTGTCTCGAATAGCCCGTTGCCGCCGGGGCGCAGGGTTGCGGACGCCAGCCACGCGAGATAGAGCACTCCAGCGGCTGTCCCGGTCCAGCTCACCTTGACAGGGCTCTCAGGGGTGAGTGCTCGACCGGACGATCCCCCGCGGACTCGCCATGGAGCCACGGCCAAGGAATGCGGAGATCGAGGACGCCGGTCGCGCTGAGCAACACCGGGATGAGGAGAAGAGTGAGCCGCCCCGTCGGCGATCGCCCTCGCCTCTGAACGGCGCGGCTGCTCACTCGTTAACACACTCTAGGTCGATCTGCCTGCCGCAAGCGGGCATCTGAGTTGAGTCGGACCAACTGTAGGAAAATGCCATTTCGCGTGGAATCCTGGCCCTGAAACCGTTGCCAACTACCGTGGAATCGCGAGGGGTTCATGCCATCTCGAGCGGGAACCTACAGGGACCTATTGGTCCTCCCCGTGGAGCGCGCTTGACTCTGCGGCCCGCCGTTCCTCGCCCCCGTCCCTCGCCCGTTCTTCCCTTCGCTCGGCTGTCGCGTACCGACCGCTTGACGCGGTTGGCACGCGGTTTGCGACAGCCGAGCGCGTGTGGGAGACCGCGCTCGCTCCTACCGCGAGGAGGCGGGCACCGCGGATGCCGCGTGCAATCGCAGCGCGTGCGTCACGCCGAAGATCGGGATGGCGAGGCGATCGCCGGTGGCGAGGGGCGCCTGCCGGATGGGAACGAGTTCGGCCGTGTGGCGTCGATCTCTTCGCCGGCGCACAGCACCGTCGCGCGGCCTGCGGCGAGCACGTTGCGGAGCCACTGCGTGCCCTCGCCGTAGGGCAGGGTGATGTACAGCTCGTCGCCCGCGCGCGTGACGCCGACCGGGGTGTCATAGACCTTGCCGCTGACCCGACCCGCCACGCGCACGATGGCCCAGGGCGAGCCGGGGCTGCCGGCATCCCGGAGCGCCCCCGGGTTGAGCATGTCGCGTTGCACGACACGCGCGAAGCGCAGCACGCCGGGATGCCGGGTGCGCACGCCCACCACGAAGACGGCCAGGCCGATGAGCGCGACGCCCACGAGAGCGGCGACGGCCGTGGACAGTGCCCGGATCAGGGTCATGGCCCTACTCTGGCCAGGTGGAGCGGGTGCCGCAAGCGTCCCGCCTGAAACGTGAGGCCGAGGATCAGCGCCAGCTCGTGAGCTTGTCGGGGTTGCGCACGAGCCACACGTCCGTCACGCGGTCGGCGCGCACGCCGAGCACCATGACGGTGTCGACCACCCCGTTCTCGCTGACCAAGAAGCCCAGCCCGTCGGCGGTGGCGATGGGGGCGACCTGCGCATCCGGGCGCTGGGTGAGCACCCCCAGAATGAAGCGGGCGACGTTGACGGCGCCAAGCACCGGGCGCCTCGCCGCGCTGACCTTGCCGCCACCGTCGGACGTCAGCGTCACGCCGGGGTCGAGGATCGCGACGAGTGCGTCGAAGTCGCCCGAGCCCGTCGCTGCGGCGAAGGCCGCCGCCACTTCGTCGTGCCGCTCGCGGGGTGCCGCATCGTCGGTGCGCGAGCGCACCTTGCGGCGGGCGGAGGTGGCCAGCTGCCGTGTCGCCTCCACCGATCGTCCGACCGTGTCGGCGATATGCGCGAAGGGCAGCTCGAACACGTCGTGCAGCACGAACGCGACGCGCTCGGCCGGGGTGAGGGTGTGCAGCACCACCTGCAGCGCCATGCTCACCGAGTCATCGAGCGTCACCCGATCCAGCGGGTCGGACGACGGAACGGCGTCGACACTCGCGGGCACCGGTTCGGGAAGCCACGGGCCGACATAGCTCTCGCGTCGCGCACGGGCCGACCCGAGCATGTCGAGGCAGATCCGCGAGGTCACCCGCATCATCCATGCCCCCGGGTTCTCGATGCCCGCACGCTGTTCGTCGCCGAGGCGCACCCAGCGCACGAACGCATCCTGCACCGCGTCCTCGGCGTCGCTGAGACAGCCCAGCATGCGGTACGCAAGGCCCCGCAGCGCGGGCCGCTCCGCCTCGAGGGCCGCGGTCGCGGCATCATCCGGCATCCGGTCTCTCCGATCTTGTTCCCCGGGCAGCGTGTCGCTCACAGCATCGCGAATGTCGGCGCCGAGCGCGACCTCCACCCCTCGCTCACCACGACGATGCAGCGCGGGCGAATGTGAGCCTCACGTTTCCGACGCCCGCGTCGTCGGGAGGGCAGGACGTCGTTCGGGGCGTCCGGAACGAGAAGAGGGACACGATGAGAATCGCCATTGCAGGAGGAACCGGGCTCATGGGCGGGCTCGTGGATGCCGCGGCCACCGCCCGTGGTCACGAGACCGTCATCCTGGCGCGCTCACGCGGGATCCATCTGGCCACCGGCGCCGGCCTCGACGACGCGGTGCGAGACGCCACGGCCGTCGTCGATGTGACCAACGTCGCCACGCTCAAGGCCGATCCCGCGACGCAGTTCTTCGAGACGGTCACGCGCACGCTGCTCACGGCAGAACAGCGCGCCGGCGTCGATCGGCACGTCGCGCTGTCGATCGTCGGCGTCGACCGCGCCCCTACGACTACTACGCGGGAAAGCGGGCGCAGGAGCGGGCGATCGAGGCCGGCCCGAGGCCCTGGACCATCCTGCGGGCCACGCAGTTCCACGAGTTCGCCGAGCAGATCCATTCGTCGGCGAAGGTGGGGCCGCTCCACCTCGCGCCGAAGATGCGCACCCAGCCCATCGCCGCTCGCGAAGTCGCTGCGCGGCTGGTCGACCTCGCCGAGTCGCCGGCGCACGGCGGCTACATCGAGATCGCCGGGCCGCGGGAGGAATCGCTCGTCGACATGGTCCGCCGCTGGGCGCGGGCAACCGGCCACCGCGGATGGATTCCCGCAGTGGCGCTGCCCAGGCCGCTCGGCACGGCGCAGCGCGAGGGCACCCTGCTGCCGGGAGGCGGCGCCGAGACCGGCGTCGAGACCTTTACCGCGTGGCTGGAGCGCACCACTCGCCGGTGAGTATCCGTCGCCGACGGAATTCCGCAGTCCCGCCGCGACGTTGCCCCTGATGTAGACCGATGTGCCTCGCGGGGCGCAGACCGTGAAAGGACAGCACAATGGCACGCATCACGATCCTGGGTGGCAGCGGATACGCCGGTTCGGCCCTCGTCGCCGAGGCCGCACGCCGCGGACACGACGTCACCTCCGTCAGCAGAACGACACCGGAGGAGCGGGTCGCCGGAGTCGACTATGTCGCCGGAGACGTGGTCCACCGCGAGACGCTGACGTCGGTCATCGAGGGGCGTGACGCCGTCGTCGTGGCGCTGTCTCCGCGCGGCGACATGGTCGGCAAGGTCGAGGGCGTTCTCGAGGACCTCATCCGCACGCTCGAGGGCACCGACACGCGCCTCGGCTACATCGGCGGCGCCTCGTCGCTTCACCTCTCCGAGGGGGGACCCACCCTCTGGGACGTGTCGCACGAGCAGCTTCCCCCCGAGGTCAAGCCCGAGATCGAGACCGGACTTCACGCGTTCGACATGCTCAAGGCCAGCCCCGAGAGCCTTGACTGGTTCTACGTGAGCCCGCCGTCGGACTTCGGGTCGTGGCTCGGCACGGCGTCGCGCGGCTCGTACGTGCTCGGCGGCGACGTGCTGCTGAAGGACGACGAGGACGCCTCCACCATCTCGGCCGACGACCTTGCCCTGGCGATCATCGACGAGGTCGAGCAGCCGAAGCACCGTCGGGGCCGCTTCACCGCGATCTGGGGGCCGAAGACCGAGAGCTGATCTCGTCCGGCGGCGCGGCGGGCATCGCACAGCAGTGAGGCGTGCTCGCCGCTACCGTCGAACCATGAGCGTTTCTGAGGCGGTCGGCGAACCGCAGGCTCCGACGCGGCGTGAATGGCTCGCCCTGGCGGTATTGTCGGTCGGCCTCGGCCTGATCGTGCTCGACGGCACGATCGTGGGCGTGGCCCTGCCCGACATCATCGCCGACCTCGGGCTCGACCTCACCGACGCCCAATGGGTCAACAGCCTGTACGCGGTCATCCTGGCCGCCCTCCTGTTGTCGACCGGAAGCCTCGCCGACCGGTGGGGCCGCAAGCGACTCCTCATCGCGGGCGTCGTCGTCTTCGTGCTCGGCAGCGCGCTGGCCGCCGCTGCCGGGTCGGCCGGAATGCTCATCGGGGCGCGGGCGGTGCAGGCGGTCGGGGCCGCGCTGATCATGCCCTCGACGCTCTCCACCGTCAATGCCGTGTTCCGTGGCCGCTATCGGGCCGCCGCCTTCGGCGTGTGGGGAGCGGTGATCTCCGGGGCGGCGGCGGTCGGACCGCTCGCCGGCGGCGCGCTGACACAGTGGGCATCCTGGCACTGGATCTTCCTGGTGAACATCCCTCTCGGGGCTCTCGTGCTCATCGCCGCGGTGATTCTCGTGCCCGAGACCCGCGGCAGAAGGCGGCTTCGCGGCATGGATGTCGACGGCGCCCTGCTGTCTGCGATCGGGTTCGGATCGCTCGTGTTCGCCATCATCGAGGGCCCCGACCTGGGCTGGTGGACGCCGACGAGCGAGCTGGTGATCTTCGGCGTCACGTGGCCGACGGATGCCGCGATCTCGGCCGTCCCCGTGGCCTTCGCGGTGTCGGCGGTAGCCCTTGTGCTGTTCGTCGTCTGGGAGAGGCACCGCGAGAAGGTTCGGCGCGCCGCCCTGCTCGATCTCAACCTGTTCACGCTGCGCACGTTCTCCTGGGGCAATGTCACCGCCGCGATGGTCGCGGTGGGGGAGTTCGCCATCATCTTCGTGCTGCCGCTCTACCTGATCAACGCCCTCGGTCTCGACGTGATGGGGGCCGGTCTCGTGTTGGCCGCCATGGCGCTGGGAGCGTTCTTCGCGGGCGCTTCGGCACGCCACCTCGCCGCCCGCGTCGGATCCCCCGGAACCGTGCTCATCGGCCTGGGTCTCGAGGTCGCCGGCGTCATGGCGCTCGCGTTCCTGATCACGGCGACCACACCCGGATGGCTCGTCGCCCTGCCGCTCGTGGTGTACGGCCTGGGTCTCGGCCTCGCGTCCGCGCAACTGACGGGCACCGTGCTGCGCGACGTCCCCCTCGACATCTCCGGGCAGGGGTCCGCGACCCAGAGCACCGTGCGCCAGATCGGTTCGGCGCTCGGAACGGCATTCGCGGGCGCGGCGCTGTCCGTGTCTCTCGCAGCGACTCTGCCCGCCGCGCTGGCCGCATCCGGTATCAGCGGCGACACCGCCGACCAGCTCGCGAACCAGACGCGCCAATCGGCGGGAACGACGATCGAGCAGCTGCGCCTGCAGGGCGAGTCGAGCGTGCTCGGCGACCAGACCGCGACGGCGGTGGAGGCACTCGCGCGCGGCTTCGCCGACGGTGCGCGCTGGTCGCTGCTCGTCGCCTCGGCCTTTCTCGTTCTCGGCTTCGTCGGTGCGGCTCGTCTTCGCCGCGTGGCTGAGCGGCGGCCGCCCGCTACACCGACTGACGCTGCTGAAGCAGCGGGCACTCGAACGGGTCCCGCTCGCCGAGGCCGACCCGGTTGATGTAGCGGACGACGATGCCGTACGACTCCCACAGCCCCGTCTGCGTGTAGGTCACCCCCTTCTCCCGGCAGTACGCCGAGATCATGCCGGATGCCGCGCGCAGATGCGGCCGGGGCATCGACGGGAACAGGTGATGCTCGATCTGGTAGTTCAGCCCGCCCATGACGGTGTCGAGCAGGCGACCGCCGCGGATGTTGCGGCTCATCAGCACCTGACGCCGCAGAAAGTCGCCCTTCGTCTCGCGCGGCACGAGCGGCATCCCCTTGTGGTTGGGGGCGAAGACCATGCCCATGTACACGCCGAACAGGCCCAGCTGCACGCCGAGGAAGGCGAACGCGATCCCGGGCGAGAGCACGAGGAACACCAGCAGCAGATAGCCGATCGTGCGCACCGCCAGAAAGGTGATCTCGATCGGTCTGCGCCGCAGCGGTTCGCGGGAGAGCACCCGGCGAACGCCCGAGGCATGCAGCGAGAGACCCTCGAGCAGCAGGATGGGAAAGAAGAACACGCCCTGATGCGCCATCAGCCAGCCCAGCGGACCCTTGCGCCGGCGCGAGGCCTGGCCCGGGGTGGTGGAGATCACCGGCAGCCAGGACGGGCGCCGCCAGCAGCTTGGTCCAGTAGTAGCCGTACCCGCGCCGCATCAGCCCGCTGGCTGCGACGCGGCGCGAGAGTTCGGTGAAGTCGTTCGGGCGTTTCGCGGCTGCCGCTCGGGTGGATCGGGATGCCGCCCCAGGCAGAGCGTCGGCCATGGCTAATCCCTCTCGATCGTGGGTGAGGCGGTTCCTGCCTCACGTGAACGACGGGGTCCGGGTCGTATCGCGCCAGGCTATCGGGCCAGGCGCGGAAGCAGATAGGCCTTGACAGCTCCCCCTCACCTGTCGCACACGCGAATCCTCCCGGAAGTGCGACACGAGCGCGCTCTCGACGAGCGGGCGGATGCCGGCTGCCCGGGCGGGGGCACGCGGCCGTACGATCGAGGCGATGCACACGCCCGACCCCGAGCCGCTCACCGCGATCGCCATCGACGCGCGGTCGGCCGTTCCCGCCTCCGAGCAGCTGCGGGCCCAGCTCGTCGCGGCTGTCTCCGCCGGCGACCTCGCCCCCGGAGCACGCCTGCCGCCGGTGCGTCGTCTCGCGGAGCAGCTCGAGCTCGCGCCGGGCACGGTGGCGCGCGCGTATCGCGAGCTCGAGGCATCCGGCATCATCGAGACCCGGGGTCGCAACGGCACCTTCGTCTCGCCTCACGGCGATCCGGTCCGCCGGGAGGCGCAGCGCGCGGCGGCGGCGTTCGCCGAGCACGCTCGCGCGCTGAAGATCGATCCCGACGAGGCCCTCGCGCTCGTCGCCGCGGCGCTGCGGGGCGGGGCATGACCGACCCGTTGCCCTTCACCGTCGCCGACGTCGGCGCCTGGCGCCGCTGGCTCGATGCCCACGAGCACTCCTCGGACGGCGTATGGCTCGTGCTGGCCAAGAAGGGCACGACCGAACCCACGTCGCTCACGTACGCCGAGGCCCTCGACGAGGCGCTGTGCAGCGGCTGGATCGACGGGCAGAGGCGTACGAGGGATGCCGCCACGTACGTGCAGCGATTCACCCCGCGGCGCGCGCGCTCGATGTGGTCGCTGCGGAACGTCGACCACATCGCGCGCCTCGCAGATGCGGGACGCCTGCGGCCCCGCGGCCAGGTCGAGGTCGACCGGGCTCGGTCCGACGGCCGCTGGGAACGCGCGTACGCCGGCCCCGCCACCGCGGAGGCTCCCGCCGAGCTGACGCGCGCTCTCGACGCGTCGCCGGTGGCGCGGGAGCGATTCGCGGCTCTGAGCAGTTCCGCGCGGTATTCGATCCTGCATCCGCTGCTCACCGCCGCATCGCCCGAGACGCTCACCGCGCGCGTCACCCGAGCCGTGGCGTCGCTTGAGGAGGAGCCGGCGTCCGGCTCGTGATCCGCAGCGCGGTCCCACCTCAGCGGCGCCTCAGCAGCAGGATGGAGTCCTCGAGCGTCGCGCTCTCGCCCGACGGCCCGGTCGCGCGGCGCTCGCGGACCTCGGCGGTCACGACGTCCCACTCGTCCTCGTCGAGAGCGAGGGCGGCGAGCTCCTCGTCGGGTCGGGGGAAGTGCGCCCGGTGGTCGTCTCCGGCATGGCTGTGCGCCGAGCCGGCCCAGGGCGGCGCCGCCGCGTGCGCGACGACAAGCAGGTGGCCGCCGGGCGCCACGCGATCGGCCGCCCGTCGCAGGATCCCCTCCCGCGGCAGCGGCACCGGCGACTGCAGAAAACTCGCGGTGACCAGGTCGAATCTCTCTTCCGTCTGCCAGGAGGCCAGGTCCGCGACGACGAACCGTGCACGGTCGGCCGGGATACCGGCGTCGATCCCCGCTCGGCGCGCTCGTTCCACCGCCGCGGGCGAGATGTCGATGCCCGTCGCCGTCCAGCCGTTGTCGGCGAGCCAGACCACGTCGGCGCCCTCGCCGCACCCCAGATCCAGCGCTGCGCCTGGCGTGAGGGAGCGGGCGACCGCGACCACCGCTTGATTGGGGTTGCCCGACCACACGGCGTCGCGGGAGCGGTAGCGCTCCTCCCAGAAGGCGGCGGCCTCGACGGGCGGGGCGTCCCGCTCCGCGCGATCGAAATCCTCCGCCGTCAGGGCGGCGTTCACCGCTGCACCGGTCATTGAACCGGCGCCCATCGAGGCGGGCACGTTGCCGAATGGGATGACGACGTTTCCCGTGGCCCAGATGCGCGGATGGCTCGTCCTGCCCACGGCGTCGACCGCGAGCACGTTCCCCATCGGTGAATCGGCGCGCGCGAGGTCGAGATCCGCGACAAAGCCATCATGCGGCCGCGGCGTTCCGGCGGTGAACAGGGCCTCGATTGCGACGTGTTCGCCGTCGACGGTGCGCACGCCCGTAAGCTCCGTGCCCTCGCCCGTGAGCTCTGTCACCGCAGCCGAGACGAGGCGGATGCCGCGTGCCGTCAGGCGCGCGGTGGCCTCGGCGTCGAGCTCGCCCGTCAGTCCCGTGAAGACGGTGACCGACGCGCTCAGCTGGCGCGCGAGCTCGGCCTGATGCACTCCGGCCGGCGAGGTCAGCAGCACGCCGAGTGCGCGGTCGCGCACCTCCCAGCCGTGGCAGTACGGGCAGTGCAGCACGCTCTCCCCCCACCGCTCGACGAGACCCGGGATCGCGGGCAGCTCATCGCTGATGCCGGTGGCGACGACGATGGCGCGTGCCTCGAGGGTGTCCGCGGATGCCGAGGCGCCCGGCATCCGCACCCGCATCAGGTCACCGTCGTCGGCGACGTGCTCGACGCGTCCCTCGTGGAACTCGACACCGTAGGCGGCGGCCTCCGCACGCCCCTTCTGCGCGAGCTCACGGGGCGAGAGTCCCTCGAGCCCGAGCACGCCGTGCATGTGCGCGGCGAAGCGGTTGCGCGGCAGGCCCTCGTCGATGACGAGCACGCGCCGGCGTGACCGGCCGAGCATGAGCGCCGCGCTCAGGCCGGCGGGGCCGCCTCCGATGATGATCGCGTCCCAGGGTGAAGATTCTGTGGTCGAAGAGCGCATGGATGAAGCATTCAGCGAGTATGCTTGTACGGCAAGCTAACTTGCAGAAATAGCAAGGGGAATCGTGCGAGAGCTGGAACAGGTGGGGCCGCGCCTGCGCGCCGTGCGCGCCGCCCGGGGGTGGACGCTCGACGAGCTGGCGGAGCGTGCGGGGATGTCGGCGAGCACCCTCTCTCGCCTGGAATCCGGCAAGCGCCAGGCGAGCCTGGAGCTGCTGCTGCCCCTCACGCGCCAGCTCGGCATCCGCGTCGACGACCTGCTGCCCGAGCCGGAGCGCGACCCGCGGGTGCGACGGGCGCTGGTCCACCGTGACGGGCTGGTGATCGCGCCCCTCACGCCCGAGGACTCGCCCGTGCAGACGTACGAGATCACCTACCCGCCCGCCGCCGAGCCGCCCGCGCAGCGGACTCACGACGGCTTCGAGTGGCTGTATGTGCTCTCGGGGCATCTGCGCCTGTGGCTGGGCGAGCAGGATCTGGTGCTCGCCCGGGGCGAGGCGGCGGAGTTCGACACCCGCATCCCCCACTCGATCTCGGCGGCCGGCGCGCGCCCGGCCCAGGTGATCAGCATCTTCAACGCCGACGGAGTGCGCATGCACACGCACGGGGCCGAGTGAGCGGCGCCGCTCCTTTGCCGGGGCGAGGGAATCTGCCTGGACGAGGACCGGATCGGCCGATTCCTGCCTCGCACCGGCAATCGTCCTCGTCTCGGCAGCGGGGTGCGGCGCTGTACACGATCGCGGCGTCCTCGGCAGGTGCGGCACGAGGGGATGTGCCCTCCACATAGGCGTAGACGCTCGGTTATCCCCCGTAGGCGAGTGCCGAGACGAGGGGAGGCCCGGCGGGCGCCAGTCTTGCGTCATGCCCGAGATGCCACACGCGATTCGCCCCGCTACGATTTCTGACACCACGATGTCGGTCAGATTGCCTTCCGCGGATCCCGAATCGTGCACGGAGGTGCGAACCAGGCTCCTGGCGAAGCTGGGAGCCCTGCCGGAGGTCACCACGCTCATGCCGATAGCCGAGGCCGAACGTCTGGCGCGGGAGGCGCCGAGTCACGGCGAGTCGATCGTCGCGATCGTGCCGCTCGTCGAGATGCTTCTGGACGAGTCCCGCAACACCGGTTCCGCCGACATGGTGGCGGATCTGGCCTTCCTCTGCATGATGCCCAGCATTCCCCAGGCGATGGCGGTGCAGATCGCGTTCGGCCGGTCCGTCGGCGAGAAGCACGCGCTGAAGATCGCGCGGATCGTCTCTCGCGCGGAGCGCCGGGGCATGAGCGTCGATCAGTACGTTGCGGAGCTGGCCGCGACCGACGCGGTGCCGCACGACACGATTGTTCGGCTGTTCCTCGGCGAAGCCCGGAGGCAGCCCGATCGGGATCGCGTGCGCCGCGGCATCCGGTTGCTGCGGCGCAACGCATCGCTGCTTCCCCCGCCGTTTCGCACCGACATCTTCTGTGTCATCGCCTGGCTGCACTGGTCTCAGGGGCAGCGTGCGATCGCCTCGGCGTACCTTTCGGACGTGCTGCGGGAGAACCCCGACGATGTGCTCGCGGGAGGCCTGCGCGCTCTGTTCTCCCGCTCGCTGCCGGAGTGGACCACGTCAGTGGCGGCACCGCGGCGGAGGAATTCCTGACGATGCGTGCGGCGATCATGGTTCGTCTGCCGGGGCGAGGGAATCTGCCCGGACGAGGACCGGATCGGCTGATCCTTGCCTCGCGCCGGCAATCCGCCTCCTCTCGGCAGCGGCGTACGGCGGCATCCGCCTGCCCGGCAGCGGCGCCACCGCGGCGTAGAATCTCGTGTGCCCTCCGAGAATCCCCCCGCGCCGGCCGCCGGAATCGACCCCGCCGAGCTCGCGATCGTACTCAAGGTGCTCGCCCGGATGCCGGAGCTGCACGAGACGCACCCCGACTACGTCACGGTGCGCCGGGCGACCGCCGGGATGTTCAAGGCCGTGAAGAAGGAGCGGCGCCGCGAGATCCGCGCGGCGATCGCCGACGCCGACCGCAGCGTCGTCGCCGCCACGGCCACCGGGGCGCCCGACCGCATCGACGACGAGACCCGCGGCATCCCGATCAGCACCCGCACGACGGCGCCCACGGCGGGCACGCTCAAGAAGGCTCGTGGCTGCTACATCTGCAAGCAGCCGTACACGCTCGTCGACGCGTTCTACCACCAGCTCTGCCCCGCCTGCGCGGCGATGAGCCACGCCAAGCGCGAGGCGCGCACCGACCTGACGGGAAAGCGCGCGCTGCTCACCGGCGGACGCGCCAAGATCGGCATGTACATCGCGCTGCGCCTGCTGCGCGACGGGGCGCACACCACGATCACCACCCGCTTTCCCCGCGACGCGGTGCGCCGTTTCGCCGGCCTGCCCGACGCGTCGGAGTGGCTCGACCGGCTCAAGATCGTCGGCATCGATCTGCGCGACCCGGCGCAGGTGATCGGGCTCGCCGACGACGTGGCCGCGGCGGGCCCGCTCGATATCATCATCAACAACGCCGCGCAGACGGTGCGCCGTTCCCCCGGGGCGTACCAGCCGCTGGTGGATGCCGAACTCGCACCCCTGCCGGACGGGCCCCTGCCCGAGCTCGTGACCTTCGGACACACGAACGACCAGCATCCGCAGGCGCTGGAGCGATCGGTCGCCGCGCACCCGGTGCTGGCCGCCGCTGCGGCCCGCGCCGAGACCCTGACCGAGCAGGCGCTCACCGCCGGCTCGAGCTCGCTCGAGCGTCATGCGGCCGGCACCGCGATCGACGCCGGCGGGCTCGTGCCCGACCTGCACGACGTCAACTCATGGACGCAGGCCGTGGACCAGGTCGATCCGCTCGAGATGCTCGAGGTGCAGCTGGCCAACACCACGGCGCCCTTCCTGCTCGTGTCGAAGCTGCGGGCCGCGCTGGCCGCGAGCGAGGCGCGGCGTACCTACATCGTCAACGTCAGCGCGATGGAGGGGGTGTTCGGGCGCGGGTACAAGGGCCCGGGACACCCGCACACGAACATGGCGAAGGCGGCGCTGAACATGCTCACCCGCACGAGCGCGCGGGAGATGTTCGAGACCGACGGCATCCTGATGACGAGCGTCGACACCGGGTGGATCACGGACGAGCGTCCGCACCCGACGAAGGTGCGTCTGGCCGAAGAGGGCTTCCACGCTCCCCTCGACCTCGTCGATGGCGCCGCCCGCGTCTACGACCCCATCGTTCGCGGCGAGGCCGGCGAGGATCTGTTCGGCGTCTTCCTGAAGGACTACGCGCCCGGGTCCTGGTGATGCTCGCGGCGCATTGTGCGTCTCGCCGGTCCCGGCCGCAAGGCCCTGGATGCCGCCGACACCTTCGCACAGGATCGGCGGAACGATCGACGAACCTCGGGAGTGAGCCATGGCACGCACATCGACCAGCATGCGCCGCTGGCGCGGGCGCCTCGCCGCCCTCGGCATGAGCGCGCTCGTCGTCACCGGACTCACCGCCTGCGACGCAGGCGACACCGGTGTCGATGTGGAGGACATCACCGAGGAGGGCGCCCGTGAGGGGGATCAGTTGGATGATCCGGGTATCACCGGCTACGACGGCGCCTACACCGAGCTCTTCATCACCGACGATTACGTGGGCGACACCGTCGTGCTGACCGCCGAGATCGGTCAGGTTGTGAGCGATCAGGCCTTCGCCATCGGCAGCTCGCCCGATGTCGAGCCGCTTCTCGTGCTCTCGGACGAGGCCGTGGACGGTCTCGCCGTCGGGGAGAGCGTGCGTGTGGGCGGGATCGTGGAGGAGCCGCTCGTGCTCGCCGATCTCGAAGCCCGATGGGACGTCGATCTCGATGACGCGGCCTGGGCCGCGTGGGAGGACGCCACCTACCTGAACGCCACGATCGTCGAGACGGGAGTCGAACTCGACGAGGAGTGACGTATCGCTTCCGTCGGGTCGCGCGCGTCCGGGGCAAGACGGCTGACCCGCGGGCTGGCGCCGCACGGCATGTGGTTTGCTGGTGCCGATGAATGACGTCGGCTTGAGATCGGAGCGGGGACCGATCCTCCTGGCGCTCATGCTCGCGATCTTCCTCATCGCGATCGACACGACGATCCTGTCGACCGCGGTCCCGACGATCGTCGCCGAGCTCGGCGGCTTCGACCAATACCCGTGGCTGTTCTCGGTGTATCTGCTGGCTCAGGTGGCGACGGTGCCCGTGTACGCGAAGCTCGCCGACCGAATCGGCCGCCGTTCCGTCATGTTCGTCGGGATCGGGCTGTTCGTGCTCGGCTCGGTTCTGTCGGCGCTCGCGTGGAGCATGGGCTCGCTCATTGCTTTCCGTGCCGTTCAGGGCTTGGGTGCCGGGGCGATCATCCCGACGGCACTCACCGTCGCCGGAGACATCTACACGGTTCGAGAGCGCGCGCGGGCGCAGGCCTACATCGCGAGCGTCTGGGCCCTGTCTTCTGTCATCGGTCCGACTCTCGGCGGGCTCTTCTCCCAATTCCTGTCGTGGCGCGGGATCTTCTGGGTCAACGTGCCGCTTGGCGCGATCGCCCTCGTGCTGTTCTGGCGCCACTATCGCGTGCCCTTCGAGCGGCAGCCCCAGCGCATCGATATCGGCGGGGCCATCCTGCTGACCTCGGGTCTGGTGCTGCTCGTCCTCGGCGTGCTCGAGGGTGGCCAGGCCTGGCCCTGGGTCTCATGGCCGAGCGCGTTGCTCTTCGGGGGATCGCTGCTGCTGCTGCTCGCGTTCGCTCTTGTCGAACGTCGGGCTCACGATCCCATCATCGAGCCCTGGCTCGTCCGCAGCCGGGTTGTGGTTGCCACCGCCTTCGTCTCGCTCGGCGTCGGCGCCGTGCTCCTCGGCCTGACCTCGTTCGTGCCGACGTTCATCGAGAGCGCGACGGGAGTCGTGCCCGTGGTCGCAGGGCTCACCGTTGCCGCTCTCACATTGGGCTGGCCGCTCAGCGCCGCCCTCGCGGGCCGCTTCTACCTCAGGATCGGGTTTCGCGCCACGGCGATGGTCGGTTCATCGGTCGCTACCGTCGGTGCGCTGTTTCTGACGACGACGGCCGTTCTCGTCCCCTCAGTCGGATGGACGGCCGCTGGTTGCTTCATCGTCGGACTGGGCATGGGACTTGTCGCCAACCCTGCATTGATCGCTGCACAATCCTCTGTCACGCAGGAGAAGAGGGGCGTCGTCTCCGGGACGAACGTCCTTGCACGCTCCATCGGCAGCTCCGTGGGAGTCGCGATCTACGGCGCGGTGGCCACGTCGGTCATCGCGGCCGGAGGCGGCGCCGATTCGCCTGCGGCCGTGCAGGCGGGCGCCGTCGCCGTGTTCGTCGGCGTTGCCGTGACGACCGCTGTGCTGCTCATCGCGTCGGCGGTCATCCCGCACGTCCCCATCGACGACTGATCACCCACAACGCGCGAGCCGCGGGGGGGTGGGATGCTGGGACCCATGAACGCCGCCACTCCCTCCCTCACCGAGATGCCCGACCCCCAGTTCGTCATGTCGAACGAAGGGCACCGGATCGCGACCTACACGTGGGGCGACGAGGCCGCGGACCCGGTGCTGTGCGTCCACGGATTCTCGTCGAGCTGCCGCGACAACTGGGTGGCCACCGGCTGGGTGCGCGACCTCACCCGCGCGGGCTTCCGCGTGATCGGTGTCGACCAGCGCGGGCACGGTGCGAGCGACAAGCCCCATGACCCGCGCGCGTACACGATGGACGCCCTGCTCGCGGACCTGGAGAGCGTGCTCGAGACCTATCTCGTCGACGAGGCGCGGTACGTCGGGTACTCGCTCGGCGCACGTGTCGGCTGGCAGCTGGCGGTCGACGCGTCGCTGCGGGTCTCGCGAGGGGTGCTGGGCGGCATCCCCGACGGCACGCCGCTCGGTCGGCTGAAGCTCGACCAGGCGCGGGCGTTCGTCGAGGACGGCACCGAGATCGCCGACAAGGTCACCCGCAACTACGTCACCCTGTCCGAGCGCGTGGCGGGCAACGACCTGCGCTCGCTCGTGGCCCTGGCCGAGGGCATGCGGCTCGGCGACTCCGATCCCGACCCCGAGAGTCCGCCGCAGCAGCCGATGCTGTTCGCGACCGGAAGCGAGGACGCCATCCTCGAACGTTCCCGCGGGCTTGCCGAGGCGACGCCGAACGGCACCTTCTTCGAGGTGCCGGGGCGCCACCACTTCAACACCCCGGGGTCCCGCGACTTCCGGCAGGCAGCCGTGGCGTTCCTCCGCGACTGACCGCCCCGCCTCACTCCCCGGGCAGATGAAACCTGTTGTTCATCTGTTCGTGGTCCTTTCGTCCACACGCGCTGCCTAGTGTGGACACTACGTCCAGATCCTCCGGACGCAGAGGGAGCGGGAGTGACAGGAACAATCGTCTTCGACTTCGACGGCACCCTCGCGCTCGGGCGCGGGCCGATCGTCGCCTACGCCCGGTCGCTCGCCGCATCCGCCGATGACGAGGGGTTCTTCGCTCGCGCTCATGCGGCGATCGACGATTTCGAATCGGGTGCGTCGACCTATCGTGACGGCTATCACGCCGTCGGGGCGCTGGCTTCCGCGTCCGGCATCGATCCCGCGGCGCTCGCCGCCGCGTACGGCGCGAGTCGCGAGGCACTCGGGACGACGGATGCGGCGGTGCACGCGCCCGACGGCCTCGCCCCGTTCCTTGAGCGCCTGAGCGGCCGTGCACGCCTCCTCCTCGCGACCAACGCGCCCGGGACGGGCATCGCACGGGTGCTCGACACGTGGGGCGTTGCTCCGTTCTTCACCGCGACGCACTTCACCGTCGGCAAGCCCGAGGGGCTGACGAAGATCATCCGCGAGGCACTCGCCACCGGTCCCGTGCTGTCGGTCGGCGACATCGTCGACTTCGACCTCGTCCCCGCGATGCAACTGGGCGCCGACACCGCACTCGTCGGGGTCACGGCGATGATCTCGGACGCACCCGTCGACCTGCGCGGCCGGACGGTCGCCGACCTGTACGCCGACATCGAATCCTGGGCCGCAGCAGCGTCATCCAGCACCCCCGTGCCCCTCGGCACACCGCTCCCCACCGAAAGGCAGTCCTGATATGCGCAAGTTCCTGCTGGTACCGAGCGTCGTCGCGGCGACGGCGATCACGCTCGCCGGATGCAGCGCCGACGCGTCAGCCCCCGCATCCGACGGCGAATGGCCTGAGTCGATCACGCTCTCGCTCGTGCCGTCCGTGGAAGGCGAGGACCTCGCAGAAGCGCTCGACCCGCTGACGACCTACCTCTCCGACGAGCTCGGCATCGAGGTCGAGGGCGTCGTGGCGACCGACTACGCCGCCACGGTAGAAGCGCTGGGAGCCGACCAGGCGCAGGTGATCATCACGGATGCCGGATCGCTCTACAACGCGATCGAGCGCTACGACGCCGAGCTCGTTCTGAGAGACGTGCGGTTCGGTGCGACCTCGTACGCGTCGGTCGCGATGACGAACAACCCGGACAAGTACTGCGAGGACGAACCGGCCATGTCGACGTATGCAGCCAGCGGCATCGAGCTGTCGTACTGCAACGGCATCGAGCAGCCGGGTGAGAATGCGACGGGACAGGGACCGGCGGGGACCGACGCTCTCGCCGCGATCGACGAAGGCACCGAGGTGGCGCTGCAGGCGGCCACCTCGCCCGCGGGCTATCAGTACCCCGTCGTCGCCATGCGCGAGGCGGGCGTCGACACCGACGCGGGCATCGCGCAGATCCCGGTGGAGGGCAACAACAACGCCGTGCTCGCCGTGTACAACGGCGACGCCGAGGTCGGCTTCGCCTACTGGGACGCCCGCACGACCGTGACGGAAGAAGCGCCGGATGTCGCGGAGGAGGTCGTCGCCTTCGCCTACACCGACATGATCCCGAACGGCGGCGTCGCCGTGTCGTCGTCGCTGCCGGAGGACCTCGTGACCGAGCTGACGGCGCTGATGGACGGCTACGCGGAATCCTCTCCGGAGGCCGAGACGGTGATGTTCGACCTGGTCGGGCTCTCCGACTGGACCGCCGAGACGGCGGAGGACGAGATCGTCCGCTACGGCGAGATCCTCGCCGAGTTCTCGAGCTGAGCACCGACCACATCAGCCTCATGCAGACGAACAACAGCGAGACGGAGGCCGGGACCGCACGCCCGGTCTCCGTCTCCTGGGGGATCGCGCTCGACCGAGTGTCGGTCACCTATCCCAACGGCACCGCGGCTTTGCGGGACGTCACCCTTCGGGTGGAGCCCGGGGAGATGGTCTCGGTCGTGGGCCTGTCGGGCTCGGGCAAATCGACGTTGATCCGGACCATCAACGGCCTCGTCGAGGCATCCGCGGGCACCGTGACGGTCGGACCGCACACGCTGACGCACATGCGCGGAGCGCGACTGCGGCAGCTGCGCGGGCACATCGGGATGATCTTCCAGGGGTTCAACCTGGCGGAGCGCACGAGCGTGTACCGCAATGTCATGGTGGGGCGCTTCGCCCACACGCCGACGTATCGAACCGTGCTGGGATTGACCTCCCCCCGTGACCGCGAGATCGCTCTGAGCGCGCTGCACGCGGTCGGCATGCTCGAGAAGGTATGGATGCGGGCCGGCGCGCTGTCCGGGGGTCAGAAGCAGCGCGTCGCCATCGCGCGCGCCCTCACCCAGGAGCCGAGCGTGATGCTCGCGGACGAACCGGTGGCGAGCCTCGATCCGCCCACCGCCCACGCAGTGATGGACGATCTGCGGCGGGTCAACGCCGAACGCGGCCTCACTGTGCTGGTCAACATCCATCTGATGGACCTGGCGCGCCAGTACACGAGTCGCATGATCGGACTGCGCGCCGGCGAGGTCGTCTACGACGGCCCCGCCGCCTCTGCCACCGATGCCGACTTCGAGCAGATCTACGGGCGGCGCATCCAGGGTCGCGACGCGCTGGGGGCGTGAGTGTCGGAATATCGTGAACTCCGGGTACCGCCTCGGCCGACGCGTCGCCTGCGGACCGCGGGCATCATCGCGGCGTTCGCGGCGTTCACCGTCGCCACCTGTCTGCCCGCGATCGGCGGAGTCCAGCTCGACTTCGGCTCCATCGTGGAGAACTGGCGAAACGGGGCCCAGACGGGTGCGCAGCTGCTGCAGCCGAACTGGGCATTCGTGCCCCGCACGATCGGCCCGATGCTCGAAACGGTGCAGATGGCCATCGCGGGGGCTTTCGCCGCTGCCGTGCTCTCGGTTCCGCTCACACTGTGGGCGGCCAGGCCGACGAACCCGAACGGCCCTACCAGACGGATCGTGCGGGCAGTGATCAACGTCGTCCGTGCTGTGCCGGACCTCGTATACGCGACGATCCTGGTCGCGATGGTCGGCGTCGGCGCGCTCCCCGGCGTGCTCACCCTCGTGCTGTTCGACATCGGCATCATCGTCAAGCTCGTCTCCGAAGCGATCGACTCCGCGGATCATCCCTATATGGAGGCCGGTCGGGCCGCGGGAGGCACGCAGGCACAGATCAACCGGCTGACCGCCTTGCCTCAGGCTTGGCCCCTCTTCGCGAATCAATGGCTCTACACCCTCGAACTCAACATCCGCATCTCCGCAATTCTCGGCATCGTCGGTGCCGGCGGGGTGGGGCGTCTGCTTGACGAGCGCCGAGCGTTCTACGCGTACGGCGATGTCGCCATCGTGATCATCGAGATCCTCGTCGTGGTGATCGCGATCGAGTTGTTCTCCAACTTCCTGCGCAGGAGACTCGTATGAGCGCCACGCCCCGGCCCGCGCCCGCCTTCGTTCTGCCAGGCCGCCCGTCGAAGGTCGTCCCCACGGTCACCGCGGCCGCCGTGGGCGTCGTCGTGCTCCTGTCCGCTGTGGGGCTCGACATCAGGTGGTCCGACGTCGCGGCGATTCCCGGCGAGCTGCTGCACTACGGCGAGCTCATGTTCGCCTCCCCGGACTGGGAGAAGCTGCCGCGCGCGCTGCTGGAGACCTGGCGATCGATCTCGATGGCCTGGCTCGGCGCCCTCCTGTGCGTCGTCTTCTCCCTTCCGCTCGGGATGCTGGCAGCGCGCACCGTCGGCCCGGCGTGGGTCCGCACGCCGCTTCGCGGCGTGTTCGCCGTGATCCGAGCCGTGCCTGAAGTGATCATCGCGCTCATCCTGCTCACCGTCACCGGACTGACGCCGTTCACCGGCGCTCTCGCGCTCGGCCTCGCCGGCATCGGCACGCAGGGAAAGTGGACCTACGAGTCGATCGAATCGGTGCAAGAGGGGGCTTCCGAAGCGGTGCGGGCAGCCGGCGGCTCGACCGCGGAGGTCGCACGCTGGGCCCTCTGGCCCGCCGCCGCGCCCGCGCTGATCTCTTTCGCTCTCTACCGTTTCGAGATCAACATCCGCATCTCGGCGGTGCTCGGGCTGGTCGGGGCGGGCGGCATCGGGGCAATGCTCTCGAACTACACGAACTTTCGCGAGTGGTCGACCGTCGGGATGCTGCTCATCGTCGTGATCGTCGCGACGATGCTCGTGGACGCGATCTCGGGTGCGATACGTCGTCGGATCATGAACGGACCCGGGCGGCGTCGCCTGATGCGGATGCTGTAGACGAACCGGCCTTCGGACGCTGCCCGGCACGAGGATCATCCCGCCGCCACGATCTAGACTGGGGACATCCCCATGACTACGCCCAGCCCCATCGCGTCGGCCTCACACGCCTCTTCCGCACGCTTCGCACCGCGTCACGTGCAGCTGGCGCGCGCCGTGGCAGCCGCGATCGCGGCCCTCATGATCACGTTCACGCCGGATCACTCGGCCGCCGTGGGGCTGGCAGTGTTCAGCGGCTTCGGCATCCTCACGGCACTCGTCCTGCTGCTGGCGGCGTGGCTGACGTACGGATCGGGACAGCGTGGCATGCCGATACTGCTCGGCGTTCTCGCGCTGATCGCCGGCATGGCCGCGGGGGTCGGCCCCTGGCGCACCGACGTGACGTTCTACGTCGTGGTGATCGCCTGGGCGCTGACGACGGGAATCGCGGAGGTCGCGTGGGGCTGGCGGGGACGCCGCGCGGTGGATGCCGCGCGCGATCACCTCGCCATCGGCATACTCACCCTCGTGCTCGCTGCCGCCCTGCTGGTCATCCCCGCCGGCTACTCGCTCGAGTACACGATCGAGGCGGCCGGCACCTTCACCCTGACCGGGACGACGATCGCCGTCGGAGTGTTCGGCGGATACGCCGCGATCGTGGCGGTCTACCTGGCCATCGCGGGGTTCTCTCCGCGCCCGTCGCCCTCGCCCTCGGGCGACCTCGGTGCGGGCGGGGAGCCGGCCCCCCGACGAGAGGGCTCCGCATGAGCGATCGACCCACCCGCCGCGATCTTCTGCGCCCCGTGCAGCTGCTGGGCGTCGCGTTCGCGTGTGCGCTCTTCGCCGGGGGCGTGACCTTCGTCACGACGGGCGGGTTCCAGTCCGGACCGGGCACCGGCGTCGCCACGCTGCCGCTGACCGCGATCGTCGCGGGCGTGACCTTCATCGTCGTGCTGCTCGGCCTCTCTCTTCTGCTGCTCGCCGTCGATCCCGCGCAGGTGAGCACCCCCCTTGATCGCCCGGTGCTGCACGATCCTGACGACGCCGAGGATGCGTCGGCCGATCATTCGCCGAGCGGCAGCGAACCGAACGGTGCCGCGTCGCGCCGTGCCGAGTCCGACCGCGACGCGCCGAAGCCTCCCGAGCCGGGCGCGGACGACCAGCGGCCGTAGCCGCCCGTCTTCAGTAGAGTTCGGCGGCGAGCCCGGTGTACGTGCGCGGTGTCAGGGCCAGCAGACGTGCGCGTGCGTCGTCGCCGATATCGAGGCCTCGCACGAACTGCGCCAGGTCGTCGGGACCGATACGGCGTCCGCGCGTCAGCTCTTTGAGCAGCGCATACGGGTCGGCGATCGAGGAGCGTCCCGCGACGACCTCGGCGCGCACGACGGTCTGGATCGCCTCGCCGAGCACCTCCCAATTGCCGTCGAGGTCGGCCAGCAGCAGGTCCTCGGCGAGGGAGATCTCATCCAGGCCCCGGCGCAGGTTGTCGAGGGCGAGCAGCGAGTGTCCGAAGGCGACGCCGATGTTGCGCTGGGTCGACGAATCTGTCAGGTCGCGCTGCAGACGGCTCGTCACGAGGGTCTGCGACAGCGAGCCGAACAGGGCTCCCGAGATCTCGAGGTTGGCCTCGGCGTTCTCGAACCTGATCGGGTTGATCTTGTGCGGCATGGTCGAGGATCCGGTCGCGCCGGCGACCGGGATCTGCGCGAAGTACCCGAGCGAGATGTACGTCCACACGTCGGTGGCCAGGTTGTGCAGGATGCCGCCGGCGTGCCGCGCGAGGTCGTAGAGCTCGACCTGCCAGTCGTGCGACTCGATCTGGGTGGTCAGGGGGTTGAAGTCGAGACCGAGCGACTCGACGAACTCCCTGGCGACGAGCGGCCAGTTCACGTCGGGGTTCGCGGCGAGGTGCGCCGACCACGTGCCTGTCGCGCCCGAGAACTTGCCGAGGTACTCCGAGGCCGCGACCCGGGTGGTGACGCGGCGCAGACGCGCAGCGAAGACGGCGAGCTCCTTGCCCATCGTCGTGGGGGTGGCCGGCTGGCCATGGGTGCGCGAGAGCATCGGCGCCTCGCGGTGGGCGTCCGCCAGCTCGTCCAGGCGCCGGGTCACGGCCTGCAGTGCGGGCAGCCACACCTCGGTGACGGCTCGCTTGACCGTGAGGGCGTACGAGAGCGAGTTGATGTCCTCGCTCGTGCACGCGAAGTGCGTCAGCTCTGCGATCGCATCGAGCCCGAGCGCCGCGAGGCGGTCGCGCACGAGGTACTCGACGGCTTTCACATCGTGCCGCGTGATGGCCTCGCGCTCGGCGAGCCAGTCGATCTCGTCCTGCCCGAACGACAGGTAGAGCGTGCGCAGCGCCGTCTTCTTGTCCTCCGGCAGGGGTGAGGTGCCGAACAGCGACCGGTCGGTGAGTGCGATGAGCCATTCGACCTCTACCTCGACGCGGGCGCGGTTCAGTCCCGACTCCGAGAGGTGGTCCGCGAGTTCGGTGACGACGGGTCGGTATCGACCGTCGAGGGGGCTCAGCGGCTGAGGAGGGAGGGAAGTCACGACGAAGCTCCGGGAGGGACGGTGGCGGATGGCGGCCCGCCGGCCAGATCCGGCTCGAGCCGGAGGAACAGTGCGCGGGTCGCGTCCTCGATCATAGCGAGCACGTCGTCGAAGGCCTCCGGGCCCGCCTGGTAGGGGTCGGGCACGTCGGTCGTGCTCGCGTTCTCGGCATAGGCCATCAGCGACGTGATCTTGCGGGCCTCGGCCTCGGATCGTGTCAGCGCGCGAAGCATGCGGGCGTGGCCGGCGTCGAGGGCGACGACGAGGTCGTTGCGGTCGAAGATGTCGTCGGCGACCTGCTGCGCGCGGTGCGCCGCCCCGTCGTAGCCCCGGCGGGCGAGGGCGTCGATCGTGCGGGGGTCGGCACCGCCGCCGACGTGCCAGTCTCCCGTGCCCGCGCTGGTCACGACGAGCCGCTGCCCGTACCCCGCGTCGTCTGCGAGTCGTCGCAGCACGACCTCGGCCATGGGCGACCGACAGATGTTGCCCGTGCAGACGAAGACGACCCGGACCGGAGGGTGTTCGGCGGTGTGCATGGGTCCATCCTCTCAAGCGGAGGATCCGCTCTCCCCAGCTCGCCCGGCGGACGGGCCGTCCCCGATCGGTTCGTCTCGGGAGGTCGGGAGCGCGCGCGGACGTCAGGGTGGACGCGTGCCCACACCCACCCCCGAACTGGTCGCGGCATGGGCCCGCACCAGAGACGCGCTCGAGTCCGCGTGGACGGTGCTCGCCGCTCCCGTGGACCAGATGGATGCCGCGACGACGGCCGCCCGCACCCTGCGCGACGAGGTGGCCTGGGAGGGGCAGGCGGCCGATGTGTTCAGGGTCGCCGGCGACGACCTCTCCGAGCGCGCGGCGCACCTGATGCTGCGCGTCCACGACCTGCGCGAGGGCGTGCGGGGGCAGGGCCTGCTCTTCGACGCACGCATGGACGGTGCGCTCTGAGTGGCGGGCTCTCGATCAGCTCGGGGGGCACGACGCTGGTCGACACCGCGTCCTTGCGGGCCGCCGCCCTCGAGGCGCGCTCGCTGGGCCTGCGGCTGCGTGACGCGGCCACCGGCATCCGCGCGGCCTGGTTCGAGGTGGAGCCGGTCGCAACGACGCTCGCCGTGCGCTCTCTCGAGCGCCGCCTGGACGCGCTCGCGACCGACACGGTGCGCGTGGCCGAGCGCGCCGAGCAGCTCGCGGACGACCTGGTTCACGCCGCGGACCGCTACGAACTCGCCGAGTTGCGGGCGCGCTGGCTGGCGCTGCCGCGCTCGGCGGCGCCATCCGGTGTCGGCGTCGAATCGGAGCGCGCCGTCATCGCTCGACGGGTGGCGCAGCTGGCGGGCCGGTATCTCGGCGCAACGGAGGCGGACCGATCGACCGAGGATCTGTTCCGCGCCCTCGACGCGACGGGCGCTGTCGCGGACCGGCACAGCATCGACCACCTCGCCTATCAAGTGCTGATGGGCGGCACGGCGACGCTCGGGCCCCTGCCCGGTGCGCTCGCGGCGGGGCTGGTGGCGATGTTCCGCGCCACGGTGCTGTCCCACACGGCCGCGGTGCGTGCCCGAGGCATCGATCCCGCGTTCGCGGCGACGGGCCGCGCTCGCGTCGACCCGGTGCGCCGCGCCCCCACGCAGGCGCCGGTCGGTCTCACGCAGGTTGCGACGCGGATTCCGGGCGGGGCGGCGGCTCGCGTGCGGGTGGAGCGCTACGACATGCCCGCGGGGCGGCGCGAGTGGGTGGTCTACGTCGCGGGCACACAGTCGTTCGGCGGCGGGGACGAGCTCTTCGACATGGACTCGAATCTCGAGCTGTACGGCGGCCGTGGCGCGGCGAGCTCGGATGCCGTGGCCGCGGCGCTCGCCGACGCCGGGCACCGGGAGGGCGAGACCGTGCATGCCGTGGGGCACTCGCAGGGCGCGATGATCGCCTCGATGCTCGCCGCGAGCGACCCGGACGTGCGCACCCTCGTGGGGTTCGGCTCCCCCGTGCTGCCACCGGCCTCCGCCGACGTGCTGTCGGTGGATGTGCGGCACAGCGACGACGTGGTCGCCGCGCTCGCCGGACCGCCCGTACCAGGGCCGAGCGGGGCGCCGGGCAGCTTCATCGCCGAGCGGCTCGCCGACCCACTGCCCGGCATCCGTGACGGATGGCTGCCCGCGCATCAGATGGACGGTTACATCGAGACGGCCGCACTCATCGACGCGTCGACCGATCCCCGTGCACGCGGGCTGTCGGGCCTCTGGGCGCATCTGGGCGACGCCGAGTCCGTGACGGCGACGGAGTACGCGGCGCAACCGCGCCCGGTCAGTCCTTCTTCTTCTGCGGCCGCAGGATGAGCCCGAAGATCGCGTTGATGATCGAGATCAACAGCGCGGCGACGACCCCCCACCAGAAGTGCTCCACGACGAGCCCGAACCCGAAGAACGACGTGATCCACGCCGTGAACCAGAGCAGGAAGCCGTTGATCAGCAGCGAGATCAGGCCGAGGGTGAGGATGTAGAGGGGAATCGCGACGATGCGGATCAGCGTGCCGATGATCGTGTTGACGATCGCGAAGATCGCGGCGACGAGCAGCAGCGTCAGCACCAGCTGCAGGGTCTCGCCGGGGGCGAACGGCGTGACGCTCACCTGCAGCGCCGGGATCAGGGTGACGACCCAGATGGCGAAGGCGTTGACGACGACGCGGACGATGAAGCGCATGGTGCTCCCATCCTGGCACGCGTCGCGCACGCCCGCGACGGCCGGGTGACGCGCTCTCTCAGCCCGCCAGCGCCACCATGTGCGCACGCAGCTCGGCGGCGATGTCGACGAGCTCGAGACGACGCTGTGCGACGGCGAGGACGAGGTCGAAGGCTTCGTCGTTCGTGAACGTCACGCCGATCCCATTGACGCGCAGGAAGGCGAAGGTCAGATAAAGGGAGAGCCGCTTGTTACCGTCGAACAGCGGGTGATTCTGCGCCAGCGACGAGAAGAGTGCCGCTGCCTTGTCCTCGATCAGGGGATACGCGTCTTGGCCGAACATCGCCGCAGCGGGACGGGCGAGTGCCGACAGCAGCAAGCCCTCGTCGCGGATGTGCAGGCCGAGGTGATGGACGACCGCCAGTGCTTCTTCGGGGCCGATGTTTTCGGTCATGCGTCCCGCAGGCGCTCGATCGTGTCTCGGTACTGCGTCCCGACCGCGTCCACGGCCTCAAGGAGGCGAGCGGTCTTCGCTTCGGTTCGCACGAACCGATCCGTCGCCTCGATGAGCAGCGCGTGCTTCGACGTGTGCCGCTCCTCGGCAAGGGCGGTGAGGGCGCGGTCGAGTTCGGGCGGGAGGCGGACGGTCATAGCCATACCACGATGGTACCGATACCACACCGGTACCACGCGATATCCCGGCCGCGGCATCCACCCGCTCCTAGACTCGTTCGCGTGAGCGACTCCCCCGCCGCGCCGCCCGTGCGCCTCCGCCCCGAGATCGCGGCCCTGCCCGCCTACAAGCAGGGCAGACACGCGGATGCGGCCGCCTACAAGCTCTCGAGCAACGAGAACCCTTTCGCGCCCCTTCCGGGTGTCCTGGCCGCTATCGCCGCCGCCGACGACATCAACCGCTATCCCGACGCTGCCGCCACCCGCCTGCGCCAGGCGCTCGCCGGCCGCTGGGACGTCGAGGTCGATGCGGTGCACGTCGCGGCCGGCAGCGTGTCGATCCTGTCGCAGCTGCTCAGCGCCGTCGCCGGTCCGGGTGACGAGATCGTCTACGCATGGCGGTCGTTCGAGGCCTATCCGCTGCTCGTGACGGTCACCGGCGCCGCGAGCGTGACGGTGCCGGTCTCCGCCGAGGGCCGGCACGACCTCGACGCGATGGCCGCCGCGGTGGGCGAGCGCACCCGGGCGGTGCTCGTCTGCAGCCCCAACAACCCCACGGGACCCGCGGTGCACCGCGACGAGCTCGAGGCGTTCCTCGCGCGTGTCCCCGCCGATGTGCTCGTGGTGCTCGACGAGGCCTACGCGGAGTTCGTGACCGACCCGCGCGCCGTCGACGGGCTGAGCGGCCTGCCCTACCGCGACAGGGCGAATGTCGTCGTGCTGCGCACGTTCTCGAAGGCCTACGGGCTCGCGGGGCTGCGAATCGGCTATGCGATCGGCGATCCGCGCGTGCTCGACGCGGCGCGCAGCACCGCGATCCCCCTGTCGGTGACAGGGCACGCCGAGGTGGCCGCGCTCGCGAGCCTCGAGTGCGAGGATCAGCTGCTCGAGCGGGTGCATGCGCTGGCCCGTCGCCGCGACGAGCTCGCCCAGGCCCTGCGCGACGCCGGCTGGCGGGTTCCCGATGCACAGGGCAACTTCGTCTGGCTTGCCGCCGGGGAGCAGACGATGGATGTCGCGGCCGCATTCGACGCGGGGGGGATCGTCGTCCGCCCGTTCGCCGGTGACGGCATCCGGATCTCGGTCGGCGAGGAGGAGTCTGTGGAGAAAGTGGTACGCATCGCAGCATCCGTTGTAGAGAACCTCCCGCCGGAGCACGAGGGGAGGGCGTTAGCGTGGGGCAAATGATGCCGCTCGAATCCCCGGACGTCGTGCGTGTGCTGGCGGCCGATGGCACCCTCGCCCCCACACCCTCCGCGGAGCGGTACCAGCCGATCATCGACGCGCTGGGCGACGCCGAACTCGAGACCTTCTACCGCGACATGGTGCGCAGCCGGGCCTTCGACCGTGAGGCGACGAATCTGCAGCGGCAGGGCCACCTCGCGCTCTGGCCACCGAGCCTCGGCCAGGAGGCCGGCCAGGTCGGCTCCGTGCGCGCCGCGCGAGCGCAGGATCACTTCTTTCCGTCGTACCGGGAACACGCCGTCTGCCAGATCCGCGGCGTCGACCCCGTCGACATCATCCGCGTCATGCGGGGCCTGACGCACGGCGGCTGGGACCCGTTCGACCCCAAGAACGGCAACACCCACATCTACACGCTCGTGCTGGCCTCGCAGACGCTGCACGCCGCGGGATTCGCGATGGGACTGGCCTTCGACGGCCGGTGCGGCACGGGCGACCCCGAGCGCGACGAGGCCGTGATCGTCTACTACGGCGACGGGGCCTCGAGCCAGGGCGACGTGCACGAGGCGATGGTCTTCGCCGCGAGCTACGACGCGCCGCAGGTGTTCTTCCTGCAGAACAACCAGTGGGCCATCTCGGTGCCCGTCGCGACGCAGTCGCGGGCGCCGCTGGTGGAGCGCGGCCGGGGGTACGGCATCCCGAGCGTGCAGGTCGACGGCAACGACGTGCTCGCCAGCTACGCCGTCAGTCGTGTCGCCCTCGAAGAGGCGCGGGCGGGCGGGGGCCCGCGCGCGATCGAGGCCGTCACCTACCGGATGGGTGCGCACACCACCAGCGACGATCCGACCAAGTACCGCACCTCGGATGAGGAGCAGTACTGGGCCGAGCGCGATCCCATCGCGCGGATGCGCGCCTTCCTCGCGGCACGCGGCGCGTCCGAGGCGTTCTTCGCCTCGGTGGATGCCGACGCGGCCGAGGTCGCCGAGGACACCCGCGCGCGCACGGTGACGCTGGTCGAGCCGGATCGCGAGGCGATGTTCGCTCACGTCTACAGCGAGCCGCACCCGCTCATCGACGAACAGCGCCGGTGGCTGCGCGACTACGAGGCATCGCTCGAGGAGGGGCCGGCATGACCGACACGACGCTGCCCCTCGGCCGGGCGCTGAACGCCGGTCTGCGCCGCGCGCTCGAAGACGACGATCGCGTGATGCTCATGGGCGAGGACATCGGCCCGCTGGGCGGGGTGTTCCGCATCACCGAGGGCCTGCAGGCCGACTTCGGCCCGAAGCGCGTCGTCGACACCCCGCTGGCCGAGTCGGGCATCATCGGCACCGCGATCGGCCTGGCGATGGCGGGGTTCCGCCCCGTCTGCGAGATCCAGTTCGACGGATTCGTCTTTCCCGGGTTCGATCAGATCACGAGCCAGCTCGCGAAGTTCACGAACCGGCATGAGGGCTCCCTGCGCATGCCGGTCGTCATCCGCATCCCGTACGGCGGGCACATCGGGGCGATCGAGCACCACCAGGAGAGCCCCGAGGCGTACTTCACGCACACGCCGGGCCTTCGCGTGGTGAGCCCGTCGACCCCGAACGACGCGTACTGGATGATGCAGGACGCGATCTCGTCGGACGACCCGGTCGTCTTCCTCGAGCCGAAGAGCCGCTACTGGCAGAAGGGCGAGATCGACACCGCCGAGCGGGCACTGCCGCTGCACGCCAGCCGCCGGGTGCGGCGAGGCACCGACGTGACGCTCGTGGGGCACGGGGCCATGGTCACGACGCTGCTGCAGGCGGCTGCGCTCGCCGAGTCGGAGGGGGTCAGCTGCGAGGTCATCGATCTGCGCTCGCTCTCGCCCGTCGACTACGGCCCGATCCTCGATTCCGTCCGCTCGACGGGTCGCATGGTGTACGCGCAGGAGGCCCCCGGCTTCACGAGCCTCGGCAGCGAGGTCGCCGCGACGGTGGCCGAGCGGGCGTTCTACTCTCTCGAGGCGCCGGTGCTGCGGGTGTCGGGCTTCGACGTGCCCTTCCCCGCGGCCAAGCTCGAGGGTGTCTTCCTGCCCGATGCCGACCGCATCCTCGAGGCCGTCGACCGGGCCCTGGCCTACTGAGGACACCGCATGGCATCCCCGGTGCGCCCACTCGAAAGGATTCCCCGATGAGCACGCAGACCTTTCTCCTCCCCGATGTGGGCGAGGGGCTGACCGAGGCCGAGATCGTCTCGTGGCACGTCGCGCCCGGCGACACCGTCGCGGTCAACGACGTGCTCGTCGAGATCGAGACGGCCAAGTCGCTCGTCGAGCTGCCCTCCCCCTTCGCCGGCACGGTGGGCGAGCTGCTCGCGACCGAGGGTGAGACCGTCGAGGTCGGCAAGCCGATCGTGACGATCGCGGATGCCGGGGACCCGGCATCCGATTCCGACCCCGCCCCGGAGCCGGAGGCGGCGTCCGACGAGGGCGGGGGGGCGGTGCTCGTCGGCTACGGCGCCGCGGGCCAGGTCTCGTCGCGTCGTCGCAAGAAGCCCGAGCGCCCGGTCGCAGCGTCGGTCGGCGTGGTCGCCAAGCCCCCGATCCGCAAGCTGGCCAAGGACCTGGGCGTCGAGCTGGGTGATGTGCAGCCGAGCGGCCCCGCCGGCGAGGTCACTCGCGAGGACGTGCTGCGGCACGCGTCGCAGGCCAGCGTGTTCCGCAACATCGAGACGCCCGCATGGGGCGACGTGCGGGAGGAGACGATCCCCGTGGATGCCGCTGCGCCGGCGCCCTCGGCATCCATCGCCCCGCCCGAGCCCGCCCCCGCCGACAGCGCCCGCGAGGAGTCGTTCCCGGTGCGGGGCGTGCGCAAGGCGACGGCGAACGCGATGACCAGCAGCGCGTACACCGCGCCGCACGTGTCGGTGTGGGTCGACGTCGACGCGACGCGCACGATGGAGTTCGTCAAGAGGCTGAAGGCGTCGCCGGATTTCGCCGACGTCAAGGTGTCGCCGATGCTGATCATGGCGCGGGCGATGATCTGGGCCGTGCGCCGCACCCCCATGGTCAACGCGGCGTGGATCGACACCGACGAGGGCGCCCAGATCCGAGTGCGCCACTACGTCAACCTCGGGATCGCGGCGGCGACCCCGCGCGGGCTGCTGGTGCCCAACATCAAGGACGCGCAGCAGCTCAACACGCGCGAGCTCGCCCGTGCGCTCGAGAAGCTGACGCTGACGGCGCGCGAAGGCAAGACGCGGCCCGAGGACCAGCGCGGCGGCACCATCACGATCACCAACATCGGCGTGTTCGGCGTGGATGCCGGCACCCCGATCATCAATCCGGGCGAGGTCGGCATCGTCGCGCTCGGCGCGATCCGGCAGAAGCCGTGGGTCGTCGACGGCGAGGTGCGCCCGCGCTGGGTCACGACGGTGTCGGGGTCGTTCGATCACCGCGTCGTCGACGGCGACGGCGTCTCGCGCTTCATCGCCGACATCGCCTCGGTGCTCGAGGAGCCCGCACTGCTGCTGGACTGATCGCTCACGCCGTCTGCTCCCCGTTCCCTCTTCGCCCGCGCGCGCTCGCCCCGCGGCCCTTCCCCTCCCCAGTTCGCTCGCCTGTCGCGAACCGCTCGCGTGGCGGGCCTCACGCGTCGATCCGCGACAGATGAGCGGCGGTGTGGGCGAGGAGGGCGCGAGGAAGCGCTCGCAGAGTTGAGAACGATTATCAATACCTATAGACTCGCAGTGTGAACAGCCGACGACTCCCTGCCGCCCTCATCCTTCCCGCCGTCTCGGCGCTCGCCCTGGCCGGCTGCGCCGGCACGAGTGAGCCCGGTGACGAGAGCGACACGCTCACCGTGGTCGCCTCGACGAACGTGTACGGGCAGATCGCCCAGGAGATCGGCGGGGAGGACGCCGAGGTCGTCTCGATCATCGATTCCGGGGCGCAGGACCCCCACGAGTACGAGGCCACGGCGCAGGACCAGCTCACCATCGCGGAAGCCGACCTCATCATCGAGAACGGCGGCGGGTACGACGCGTTCGTCGACGGTCTGATCGAGTCAAGCGGCACCGACGTTCCGGTGCTGACCGCGGCGGAGTACGCGCACGACTGGCCGGGAGACGAGCACTCCGAGGAGGAGCACTCGGACGACGAGCACGCGGAGGACGAACACGCCGAGGAGGAGCACGCGGAGGACGAGCACGCCGGCCACGACCACATCGAGGGGTTCAACGAGCACGTCTGGTACGACCCCCACACGATGGAGCACCTCGCGGAGGACATCGCCGCGCAGCTCAGCACGATGCTGCCGGAGCGCGCCGAGGTCTTCGAAGACAACGCCCAGGCGTTCATCGACGGCATCGCCGAGCTCGAGGTCGACCTCGCCGAGCTCGAGGCCGAGCAGGGCGGTGCCGAGGTGTTCGTGACCGAGCCGGTTCCCGTGTACCTCATCGCCTCCGCGGGGCTCACCGACGTGACCCCCGCGGCCTTCAGCGAGGCGGTCGAGGAGGGCCAGGACGTGCCGCCCGCGACCCTGCTCGAGGCGCTCGAACAGCTCGACAGCGGCGACGTGCGAGTCGTCATCACGAACGCGCAGACGGGCGGGGCGGAGACGACGCAGGTGATCGACGCCGCGGATGCCGCCGGCATCCCGGTGATCGAGTTCTCCGAAACGCTCCCGGAGGGCCAGACTTACCTTTCGTGGATGACGGAGAACATCAGCGCCCTCTCCGGCGCTCTGGCGGAGTGACCGACACGGCACCCCTGCGCATCCGGGGCGCCGCGCTGCGCCGCGGCGGGCGGGAGCTGTGGAGCGGCCTCGACCTGGATGTCGAGCCCGGGGAGTTCATCGCCGTCCTGGGCCCGAGCGGCTCGGGAAAGACCACGCTCCTGCGCGCGATCCTCGGTCTCGAGCACCTGAGCGAGGGCTCGATCACCGCGCTCGGAGCGCGGGTGGCGCGCCCCGGCAATCGCCGCATCGGCTACATCCCCCAATCTCGTCCACTGCCTCCGGATGCCGCGCTGCGCGGCCGCGATCTGGTGGCCCTCGGCGTCAACGGGCACCGGTTCGGTCCGCCGATCCCGCGCCGGCGGGACCGCGAGCGCATCGAGTCGCTCATCGAGGAGGTCGGGGCGCGCGAGTTCGCCCACCGGCCGATCGGGCTGCTCTCGGGCGGTGAGCAGCAGCGGCTGCGGGCCGGACAGGCCCTCGCCGACGACCCGCGCCTGCTGCTGTGCGACGAGCCGCTCACGAGCCTCGATCTCGCCAATCAGCAGTCGGTCATCTCGCTCATCGACCGGCACCGCCGCGAGACGGGGGCGGCCGTGCTCTTCGTCACCCACGACATCAATCCGGTGCTCGGCCGCGTCGACCGCATCCTCTACCTGGCCGGGGGCCGGTTCACGCTCGGCCGCCCCGACGACGTGCTCAACTCCCGCGTGCTCACCGACCTGTACGGGGCCCCCGTGTTCGTCCTGCGCGCGGGCGATCGCCTGGTCGTCGTCGGCGCTCCTGACGCCGAAGCGTCTCACCATCACCACGACGAGGTGGGCGGATGAACGCCGAGGAGATCTGGGACGCCCTCCTGGGGGGACTGCCCGACTACGGCGCGATCTTCGCCCTCGTGTCGAACTCGGTGATCGCCGGGGCGGTGCTCGGCTTGGTCGGCGGCCTTGTGGGCGTGTTCGTCATGCAGCGCGACATGGCGTTCGCCGTGCACGGCATCAGCGAGCTGTCGTTCGCCGGCGCCGCGGCGGCGCTCCTGATCGGCCTGGATGTCGTCGCGGGATCGATCGTGGGATCGCTCGTCGCCGCGGGGCTCATCGGCTGGTTCGGCGCTCGCGCTCGCGATCGCAACTCGATCATCGGGGTGCTGATGCCCTTCGGGCTCGGTCTCGGCATCCTGTTCCTCTCTCTCTACAGTGGGCGGAGCGCGAATCGCTTCAGCCTGCTCACGGGACAGATCGTCTCGGTGCAGGCCGACCAGCTCGGCTGGCTGATCGCGATCAGCCTCGTCGTGCTCGCGGGCCTGATCCTGGTCTGGCGCCCGCTGCGCTTCGACTCGCTCGACCCCCAGTCGGCCGCGGCGCGAGGCGTGCCCACCACCGCGGTCTCGCTCGGCTTCATGCTGCTCCTCGGCCTCATCGTGGCCGTCAGTGTGCACATCATCGGCGCGCTCCTCGTGATGGCGCTGCTCGTGACCCCGGCCGCCGCCGCCATGCGCGTGAGCTCCGGAGCGGTGGCGGTGCCGCTGCTCGCGGCGACCTTCGGCTTCGTCTCGGCCGTGGGCGGCATCCTGCTCGCGATCGCGGGCACCTTGCCGGTGAGTCCCTACATCACGACGATCTCGTTCCTGATCTACGTTGTCTGCCGGATCGTCGGGGGTCGTCGCGGGCGAGTGGTTCGCGCCGCGTCCTCGGGGTCCTCCAAGGTGCCGGCCGCTTAGAATCGTCGGCATGGCCAAGCGGAACACGTGGCAGCGCGACAGCGTCCGCGACGCGCTCGACGACAGCGCGGGATTCGTGAGCGCCCAGTCGCTGCACGCGCGGCTGCGTGACGACGGCACGGGGATCGGACTGGCGACGGTCTACCGCGCACTCGCCGACCTGGCCGCCACCGGCGACGCCGACAGTCTGCAGAGCCCGGAAGGCGAGAGCCTGTACCGGGCATGCCGCACGCCCGGGCATCACCACCACCTCATCTGTCGCTCGTGTCTGCTCACGGTCGAGATCGAGGCGGACGAGGTCGAGGTGTGGGCGCAGCGCACAGCCTCGTCGCACGGCTTCACCGAGGCCGCCCACATCGTCGACGTGTTCGGGCTGTGCGCCGCCTGCACGGCCGCCGGAACAGCCGAGCGTGTCACTCCGTAGCCCGGCGCGCTCGCGCACCTCATCCCCGTCCTCGCCCCCGTCCCCGCCTCGTTCGGCGGGTATCCGGCGCGGTCCCCTCATCGGGCTGGCGATCGGCGCGGTCACCGTCGCGGCGCTCTTCGCGGTCGACGCGTGGGCGCCGGGCTTCTTCGGCGCTTCGCTGCCTACCCGCGCCCAGGACGGCTTCACCCTCGGTCTCTCGGTGCTCATCGAGTCGCTGCCGTTCATCGTGCTCGGACTGCTGCTGTCGGTGGTCGTGCAGGTGTGGGTGCCGCCCGGGCTCGTGGAGAGATGGATGCCGCGCCGGGCGTGGGCGCGCCGCGCGACGCTGTCGCTGCTCGGCATGTTCCTGCCGGTGTGCGAGTGCGGCAACGTGCCGCTGGCTCGCGGCCTGCTGATCCGCGGGTTCTCGGTGCCCGAGGCCCTGACCTTTCTCATCGCCGCTCCGATCGTGAACCCGATCGTCATCCTGACGACGCACCAGGCGTTCGGCTGGGACGGCGGCATCCTGGTCGCCAGGCTGCTCGGGGGGTACCTCATCGCCAACCTCATCGGCTGGCTCTACTCCCGTCATCCCGACCCGGGGAGCCTGCTGACGGCTCGCTTCCGGGCCGAGTGCGCGCACGATCACGGCCTGCACGGCTCACAGGCCACGCAGAGCCTCGAGATCTTCGTGCGGGAGCTGCGGGCCGTGATGCCCGCACTGATCATCGGCTCGGCGATCGCGGGTGCTGTGCAGGTGCTCGTGCCGCGCGACGTGCTGATCGCGATCGGCTCCAACCCGGTGCTCTCGATTCTCGCGATGATGGCGCTCGGGCTCACCGTCGCGATCTGCTCGAACGTCGACGCGTTCTTCGCGCTGTCGTTCGCCTCGACCTTCACCCCGGGATCGCTCGTCGTGTTCCTGCTCGTCGGACCCCTGGTCGACATCAAGATGCTGGCGCTGTTCCGCACGACCTTCACGACCCGCACGATCGCGGTCATGGTCGCGGTGGTGCTCTCGTCGGCATTCGTCATCGGCATGGGGGTGAATCTGCTTGCGTGAGGGAAGTGCGCTCGTGACCCGCTGGCTCGGCGTCGGCCTGGCCGCCGCGATCGCCGTGGTCACGGTCGGGCTGTGGGCCACGGGACGGCTGGGTCTCTACATCAACCCCGACTCGGCGTGGTGGTACGTGTCGATGTCGCTGGTGCTGCTGGTCGGCGCCGTGCTCTCCTGCACGGTGCGCATCGACCACGATGACCACCACCACGACGATGACGTGCCAGTCGACACTGCTCCGACGGTGGCGTCGCGACCCCGGTTCCGACTCGCCGGCCCCGCCGCCGTCATCGCGGGAGGGGTCTCGTCGGTGCTCGTGGTCTCGGCGATTCTCCTGCCCCCGGCATCCCTCTCGCCCGAGCTGGCGCTGGCGCGCGCGTCGGGGGCGCCCCCCGTGCTCTCGACATCGGCGACGCTGGCGCTGGCCGCGAGCGAGGACACCTCGCAGTTCGGGGTAGGCGAATGGTCGCAGGCGATCGCGACCACCACCGACCCGGCCCGGTTCGTGGGTGAGGGCGCCACCCTCACGGGTTTCGTCGCACCCGGCGCGGACGGCTTTCTGCTCACCCGGCTCGTGATCGTGCACTGCGTGATCGACGCCCAGGCCGCGAGCGTGCCGGTTGCCGAGACGTCGTCGACCGCCGCGCTCGATGAGGGTCAGTGGGTCGAGGTCGAGGGGCGCTTCACCCGTGCCGACGGCGGTGAGCTGGTGCTGACCGCGGAGTCCATCACCCCGGTGGATGAGCCCGAGGATCCGTATGAGTACTGAAGCGGGGGTGCGCGCCGGTGAGACGAGGGGATCGCGCCGTCGCAGACGGGAGCGCTCGGGTTTCGTCCGCAGCCTGTCGGTCGTGCTCGCCGTGCTGCTCGTCGCGGCGATCGCCGGCTCGGTGCTCAGCCTCACGCAGGGGCCGCGGGCCAGCACCGTCGTCGTCGACACCGAGGCGATCGCCGAGTCGGCCGGGCAGCGTGTCGTCTTCACCGCGAGCCAGCCACTCGAGCAGATCGACCCCGCGCAGATCACCGTCGAGCCCGCCGCGCCCTATTCGGTCGAGACCTCGGGGCGACACGTGGCCGTGCAGTTCACGTACGCCCTGGACCCCGACACGTCGTACGAGGTGACGATCGACGACGTCGTCGGCACATCGGGCGGGCCTGAGTCGACGCTGTCGCACGATTTCACGACCGCCGTGCCGCCGCTCTACGTGCTCCAGCGCAGTGAGGACGGCGACGATGCCGTGTTCTTGACCAACCTCGAGGGCGACCGTGCGGTCCCCGTCTTCACGCACGGCCAGATCGAGGACTTCCGCGAGTCGCGCTCCGGTCTCGTCGTGCAGACGACCGACGACGACGGTGCCGCCGCCCTCACCGTGACGGCCCGCGACGGCGGCGATCCCACCCCGCTGTCGCTGCCGGGCGCGGGCACCGTCTCGGGGCTTCAAGCCGCCGACCGTGGGGGCCTGATCGGCTACACCTACACCGATCTCGACGTCTCGGACGAGGGCGGGATCGAGTCGAGGCTCTATCTCTCGCGCATGGACGATCCCGGCACGCCCCCGCGGGCGGTCGATCTCGGCGACGAGTCCCGGGTGTCGCAGTGGTCGTTCGTCCCCGACACCTCGTCGCTGCTGGTGCTCACTTTCGACGGACAGCTGCGGCTGGTCGATCCGCAGGATCCCGATGCCTCGCCCGTGAGCCTCGGCACCGCGATCAGCCTGTCGGGCGTGGAGCGGGGAACCGGGCGCGCCATCGTGGAGCGCGCGGACGGAATGGTCACCATCGACCTGACCGACCTGAGCGAGGAGGCGCTCGTGACGACGACCGCCATCGAAGAGCTCGGGCTGCCCGGACCGGTGCGGCCGTTCGCCGAGGGCGAGACGCTGCGCACCTTCACCCGGATGGGCGCCGACGGCTACCCGGAGTCGCAGTCGGTCGTGACGGTCGGACCCGAGGGCGAGGTCGCACCCGTCCTGACCCTCGCCGACTCCGGCGACGCCGTCATGCAGGCCTGCGCCTCGCCGAGCGGCCGCTACGCGGCCGTGACCGTCGCGCCCGACCTCGCCCAGAACCCCTACGACACCTATGCGCGCCCCCTCCCGGTCACGCTGCAGACGCACATCATCGACACGGATGCCGGCGAGACGATCACGGTCATCGACGGCACCGACGTCTCGTGGTGCCCGGTCGCCCCGTGATCTCGCACGGCACCCGGCCCGCGACGCGCGCCGATCTCGGGAGCACGCCCCTCGAGGTGGCCCCGCGACTGCTGGGCGGCGTGCTCACGACGTGGGTCGACGGCATCCCGGTGTCGGTGCGCATCACCGAGGTCGAGGCCTACCACGGGCTGGGCACCGGTGACGTGCCGGACCCGGGTTCGCACGCCCGGATGGGTCCGACGGCCCGCAACCGCACGATGTGGGGCGCTCCGGGGCACCTGTACGTGTATCTCAGCCACGGCATCCACTCGTGCGTCAACGTGGTCTGCGGGCCCGAGGGGACGGCCGGCGGGGTGCTCCTGCGGGCGGGCGAGGTGGTGGAGGGGCGGGATGCCGCCGCCTCCCGCCGCCGTGCCGCGCGGGTGCCGCGCGACCTGGCGCGCGGCCCGGGCAGGGTGGGGCAGGCCCTCGGGCTGCGGCATCCGGTGCACGACGGCATCGATGCGGTGTCGGGTGAGCCGCACGACGGGGCCCGGGCCCGGCTGCGGCTTCGCGACGAGCCGGTCGACGACGTGTCGACGGGCCCGCGCGTGGGAGTGGCGGGGATCGCGGGGACGGCGGCGTTCCCCTGGCGGTTCTGGGTCACCGGCGACCCGACGGTGTCGGCGTTCCGCTGGGGACGCGGGGCGGCCGAGGCCGCGGGCGGCGAGGGACTCGCGCCGGGGGAGTAGGCGCCGACCGCTCCGTGCTAGGATGACTCTTTGTCTGCGCGCACTCCAGCGCGTAGTTCGCCTTCCGGCTCATTCGTCTCGGCATCCTCGCGGATCCCGAACACGCGCGTGTCGGGATGCAGACAAGGGATCTTGGGTGAAGCCGTCCGGCTTCACGGTACAGAAGGAGACACCATGGCAGCAGTGTGCCAGGTGACCGGAGCGGTTCCCGGCTTCGGTCACAACATCAGCCACTCGCACCGCCGGACGAAGCGCCGCTTCGACCCGAACGTGCAGAAGAAGACCTACTACGTGCCCTCGCTGGGTCGCAGCATCAAGCTCAACGTGTCCGCCAAGGGCATCAAGGTGATCGATGCACGCGGAATCGAGTCGGTCGTGAAGGACCTGATCGCGAAGGGTGTGAAGCTCTGATGGCGAAGAAGGCTCAGGACGTACGTCCGATCATCAAGCTGCGTTCGACCGCCGGCACGGGATACACCTACGTGACGCGCAAGAACCGCCGCAACAACCCCGACCGCATCGTGCTGAAGAAGTACGACCCGGTCGTCCGCAAGCACGTCGATTTCCGAGAGGAGCGCTGATCATGGCGAAGAAGAGCAAGATCGCGCGCAACAAGCAGCGCCAGGAGGTCGTCGACCGCTACGCGACCAAGCGTGCCGAGTTGAAGAAGGCCCTGGTCGACCCGACGTCGACCGACGAGCAGCGCGAGGCTGCCCGCCTCGGCCTGCAGAAGCTTCCCCGCAACGCGTCGCCCGTGCGGCTGCGCAACCGCGATGTCATCGATGGGCGCCCGCGCGGCAACCTGTCGAAGTTCGGCATCTCGCGCGTGCGGTTCCGCGACATGGCGCACCGCGGCGAGCTGCCCGGCGTGACCAAGTCGAGCTGGTAGCACGCACGGCATCCACGTCCGAGAGGGGCGGGTCACCCACGGGTGCCCGCCCCTTTCGCATGCCCGCGCGGATGCCAGGGCCCCAGGCCACCCTGCTCGCCTGTCACGGAGCGACCGTCGCGGCCGTCGGTGCGGTCGATCCGCGGCAGCGGAGCGGGGGAGACGGCCGCCCGGTGGTTCACACGTGTCACAGCAGCCCCATGAATCACGTGAAACGCGCTCGAGCTTCTCGAAAATCCGCGCAAATACGCGGTTCGCGGGCGTTCCCCGGTAGATTCGACGCGGTCGATCGACCAACCGGCCCCGTCGGGGACCGGCAACACAAACGTATGGGCGGCGGTCGAGCCGCCGCTGGAGGTAATCCGAATGGCTGACAAGTCCATCACCAAGACCGAACTGGTCGCGAGCATCGCCAGCGCCACGGGCGAGAGCCAGGCCACGGTTTCGCGCGTCGTCGACGGCCTGTTCTCGACCGTCTCCGAGGCCGTCGCCCAGGGCACGAAGGTGTCGATCCCGGGCTGGATCGCCTTCGAGCAGGTCGACACGGCCGCGCGCACCGGCCGCAACCCGCAGACGGGCGAGGAGATCAAGATCGCCGCGGGCAAGCGGGTCAAGGTGACCGCCGGCTCGAAGCTGAAGTCGGCCGCGAAGTAGTCGTCCGCTTCACCACGACGAGGGGGGATGCCGCAACGCGCGGCATCCCCCCTCGTCGTTCGCCATGGCGCTTAGGCTGAGGGAGTGAGCCCCCGCATCCTGCGCATCGCCGGGCCCGCGATCCTCCTCGTCACCGCCCTGGTGTCACTGGCGATCGCGCTGGCCTACGGCGGCGCCGCCGCGCCCCTCGCCCTCGGCGACCCGGGTCCGCTCGTGCGCTGGGGGCTGCCCCTGGCCGACCTGATGGTCAACCTCGGCGCGGCGACGATGGTGGGCTCGCTCGTGCTCGCGCTGTTCGCGCTGCGCGCCGGCACGGGGGAGTTCGACCTTGCCCTCGACGTCGCCTCGATCGGCGCCGCGGTGTTCACCGTGGCCGCGGGCGCCACCGGGTACCTCGTCTTCCTGAACGCCTTCAACGCGACGCCCAGTCCGGATGCCGTCTTCGGGCAGCAGCTCGGCCGGTTCCTGCTCGAGCTCGAACTGGGGCAGTCGTGGCTGATCACCACCCTCGCCGGCGCGGTGATCACCGTGCTCGCGTTCGCGGTGCGCACCTGGACCCCCACCCTGTTCGTCGCGATCCTCGCGCTCGCGTCGCTGGTGCCGATGGCCACGACCAGCCACGACGGCGCGGCGGCGAACCACGACGACGCCGTCACGACGCTCGCGCTGCACATCATCGGCGCCGCCGTGTGGCTCGGGGGGCTCGTGCTGCTCGTGATCCTGCGCCAGTCCTCCACACCGGCACGGCTGGCACAGGTGCTGCCGCGCTACTCGAGCATCGCGCTCGTCGCGTTCATCGTGGTCGCGTTGTCGGGCTACGCGCGCGCGGCCGTCGGCATCGGCGCGCTGAGCCAGCTCGCCAGTGCCTACGGCGTGCTGATCCTGGTGAAGGCGGGTGCCCTCGTCGGCATCGGGATTCTCGGGGCCGCCTATCGCCGACGGCTGATCCGCCGGATGGGCGATGACGCGGCATCCCGCGCCTTCTGGGGGCTCGTCGCGCTGGAACTGGGGTTCATGGGCGTGGCGAGCGGCGTGGCCGCGGCGCTGGCCCGCACGGCACCGCCGCTCGGCGATCAGCCCATCCTCGACCCGACCCCGGCGGAGGTGCTCACGGGTGAGCCTCTGCCACCCGAGCTGGACGCCGGCCAGTGGCTCACGGCATTCAGCCCGGATCTGCTCTGGATCCTGGTGTGCGGCTTCCTGCTGTTCTTCTACCTCGCGGGTGTCGTGCGCCTGCACCGACGCGGCGATTCCTGGCCCGTCCTGCGCACCGTCTCGTGGGTGGGGGGGGTGCTGATGCTGTTCTGGATCGTGAACGGCCCCGTGGCCGTCTATGAGAACTACCTGTTCAGCATGCACATGATCGGGCACATGACGCTCACGATGGCGATCCCGCTGCTGCTCGTCCCGGGGGCGCCGGTGACGCTCGCGGCGCGCGCGATCCGCAAGCGCGACGACGGCACGCGCGGCGGGCGCGAGTGGATCCTGTGGGCCGTGCACTCTCCCGTGGCGCGTGTGCTGACCAATCCGCTGGTCGCCGCCGCGCTGTTCGTCGGATCGTTGTGGATCTTCTATTACACCGACGTGTTCCGCTGGGCGCTCTACGACCATCTCGGTCACCTGTGGATGGTGACGCACTTCCTGATCACGGGGTATCTCTTCGTGCTCACGTTGATCGGCATCGACCCGGTTCCCTACCGACTGCCGTACCCCTTCCGCCTCGTGCTGCTCATCGGGGTGATGGCCATGCACGCGTTCTTCGGCATCTCGATCATGATGCAGTCCGGGCTGATGCTGGCGGAGTGGTTCGGGGCCATGGGGCGCACCTGGGGGCAGACGCCGCTCGAGGATCAATACACGGGTGGCGGTGTGGCGTGGAGCGTGGGCGAGATCCCGACCCTGATCCTCGCCGTCGCCGTCGCGGTCCAGTGGAGCCGCAGCGACGATCGCGCGCAGCGCCGGCGCGACCGCGCCGTGGACCGCGCCGGCGATGCCGAGCTCGACGACTACAACGCCCGGCTCGCCGCACTCGCCGATCGCGACGCACGCACACGCTGACGACCGCCCGTGGCGGCGGTGTTCAGCCCGAGCTCACGCGGATCGAGACGGTTCCGTCGGGCTGCAGCGCGACGTCAGCCGAGAGCGCGAAGGGCACGTCCTCGCTCAGGGGACGCACCGTGCCGTCGAAGAGCGAGAGCTCGTCGACCTCGAGGTGCGCGACGCCGGCCGTCGAGGGCACCGCCCAATCCGCGCCATCCGGAACGAGCTCGACCACGGGGTAGTCGCGGATCGACCAGCTGGGCAGGCTCGCGATGCGGTTCCGCAGCACGTATCCGAAGGGGCACGCGGTCGGCTGCAGCACCTGCTGCTCGGCGCACGCGTCGAGAAAATCGTCGACCTCGTCCTGAACCACCGACACGAACTGCTCGGTGGGCTCGGCGTTGACCTCGACGCCGACGCCCGCGAGTGGGACGTCGGCGAGCACATCCACGCCGCGCGTCGACGAGATGACGGTGTCGACGGCGACACGGTAGCGGCCCGGGGAGAACACCAGCATCGACATGCTCTCGAGCGGGTCGGCGTCCGCGCCGAGGGGTGAGATCTGGCGCTTGTCGAGCGTGAATCCGTTCACCTCGAAGCTCATCGACCCGTTCACCGTCACGTCCAGCACTGCGAGCGGGCTCTCGACGAACCGCCACGCGGGCACAACCCCGGCCCAGCCGTTCCGATCCACCAGGTAGGTCGAGGTGCCCGTGTACGAGCCGGACCGGTACGACAGCGTCACGGCGACGCCGTCGTCGGTCACCTGCTCGTCGACGACCTCGATGTCGCCCATCGCGCTGAGGGCGTCGCGGCGCAGGAGCGCATCGGATGCCGTCTCGGGCAGCCCCGCCGCGGCCAGCTCGGTCGAGTCCACCCGCACGCCCGGCACCTCGAGCGCATCGGCGGCCCGTCCCTCGGCGAGCAGGCCCACGTAGCGTTCGACGAATGCCGAGGGCCCGTAGAAGGCGTGGTAGAGGGTGATGCCGCCGGCCGCGAACGCCGCCATGAGGAGCACCCCCACGACGAGGAGCACCGCCAGGTCGGCACGACGCCGGTCCCGTCGCCGCATGCGGCGCGCAACGGGGTCGCGCACGGCGCGGGCCTCGCCCGGCGCAGGCGCGTCGGTCGAGCGCGTGACCCCCTGATCCACACCGGCAGTCTAGGCGGGTGCGCCTGTGCGCCCGCCGACGAGCGACGCGGGGTGCAACCCGAATAGCATGAACCGATGACCACGCCACCGCTCTCCGTCGAGCAGGAGGCGCTGTTCCGCCGCATCGAGGACACCCGCGACCACATCTTCGTGACGGGGCGCGCGGGGACGGGCAAGTCCACCCTGTTGCAGCACCTGGCGCACAACACCGCCAAGCAGATCGCGGTGTGTGCGCCCACGGGGGTGGCGGCGCTCAACGTGGACGGGCAGACCATCCACTCCCTGTTCCGCTTGCCGATCGGCCTGATCGCCGACCAGCAGCTCGAACAGTCCGACGCCACACGCAAGCTGCTCAACGCCATCGACACGCTCGTCATCGACGAGATATCGATGGTCAACGCCGATCTCATGGACGGCATCGACCGCGCGCTGCGACAGGCGCGGGGGCGGCGCGCCGAGCCCTTCGGCGGCGTGCAGGTCGTGATGTTCGGCGACCCCTATCAGCTCGCGCCCGTTCCGCCGCGAGGCGACGAACTCGCCTACATGCGCGATCACTACCGCTCGTCGTGGTTCTTCGATGCACGCGTGTGGACGGGACATGATGCGGGCGCGGAAGGCGAGGGAGCTGCGCTCGGCGGCTTCGCGGATCTGGGCCCCTACGGCGTCCGCCTCGGCATCCACGAACTGGGTACGATCCACCGGCAGTCCGACGACGGGTTCAAGGCCATGCTCAACGCCGTGCGCCACGGCCGCGTCACGGCCGAGATCGCCGGGATCCTCAATGACACGGGGGCACGCACTCCCCCGACCCCCGAGGCCGCCGAGGCGCCCATCATCACGCTTGCCAGCCGCAACGACATCGTCGCCGCGATCAATCGGCGGCACCTGGATGCGCTGCCCGGCACGGCGCAGACGGCGCGGGCCGAGATCACGGGCGACTTCGGCCGGGGCGAAGGCTCGTACCCGGCCGATCTCGAGCTGCGGCTCAAGGTCGGCGCACAGGTGATGTTCCTGCGCAACGACGTCGGGGGCTACGGTGAGCCCCCGCGGTGGGTCAATGGCACGATCGGCACCGTGACGCGTATCGCCGGCGGCGCCGTGCGCGTGGAGGTCGACGGCGCCGAGCACGACGTCGAACCCGCCGTGTGGGAGAAGTTCCGCTACAGCTACTCCCCGCTGTCGAAGAAGATCAGCCGTGACGTCGTCGCCGAGTTCCACCAGTTCCCCCTGCGGCTGGCCTGGGCGGTGACGATCCACAAGTCGCAGGGCAAGACCTACGATCGCGCCATCATCGACCTCGGTGCGGGTGCGTTCGCGCCGGGGCAGACCTATGTGGCGCTCAGCCGGCTGACGAGCCTCGAGGGGCTGTATCTTTCGCGTCCGCTGCGGCCGAGCGACATCCGCGTCGATCCCGACGTGCAGCGATTCATGTCCAACCGCTCGGCGTAGGCGACCGTCCCGCTTCGGCCCTCGGGCGTTGAGCGAGCGAAGCGAGTCGAGACGGCGCGCCTCAGGCGACCGAGGCGTTGCGCTTGGCGTGCTCGAGATCCTGGAACAGCTCGGTGTTGAAGCGGTAGGCGCGCAGCACCTCGTCGACGACGCGCTCGCGCTCCTCCTCGTCCCACGGCACGGTGTCGAGTTGCGCGCGGTAGACCTCCTTGAAGGCCTTGGGGTCGGCGATGTCGTCGAACAGGTAGAAGCCGACGCCGTTCGTCTCGAAGCCGAACCGGCGCTGCATCATGCGCCCGATGAAGATGCCCCCCGACAGGTCGCCGAGGTAGCGCGTGTAGTGGTGGGCGACGAAGCCGCCCGGCCAGGTCTCGCCCACCTCGCGGATGCGGTCGACGTAGCGCTGCGTGGTCGGCAGGGGGACGATGCGCTCGCGCCAGTCCTGGCCGACCAGGAACTCGAGGTCGGCCTCGAGGGCGGGCAGCCGGGTGAGCTTGTCGGAGATGAAGGGGGCCGCCACGGGGTCCGACGTCATGTGGGCCGCGGCGGACTCGAGCGCCTCATAGATGAAGTAGTGCTGGGCGACCAGCGAGACGTAGTCGTCGCGCGTGCCCTCGCCCTGCAGCAGGTCGGACATGAAGCCCTGGCCTTCACTGTCGGAGTGGGCGCCCTGCGAGCGCTCGCGGAGGAGAGTGGAGAACGGGACGACGTTCGGCATGCCGCCAGTGTAGCGGTGAAGTTAGGTTGACCTAACCCCTACTTCGGGATGGATGCGTCGCGACTGCTCAGGAGTGCGGGCGGGGAGGGATGCCGAGCCGTGTGCAGGCCGCGTCGTAGAGCGCCACGATCTCGCGTCGCACCTGCCCGCGCTCGGTGATCGGCCCGCCCGGCCAGGGCACGCGCACCGGCGTGGCGACCCCGCTCGGGCCGTCTGCCGACCAGACGCCGCCGGCCCCGTCGAAGCCGCTCATCGTGGCCGACTCGGCCTCCGGGGCGCCGAACGCGCGTACGATCAAGAGGTTGTCGTCGACATGATCGTCGTTCATGTGACGCAGCACGGCAGTCACCACGTCGTCGTCGAAGGTGAACGCCATGGCGCTCAGCCTACGGCGCGCGGGAGTCGAGTGATGATCTGCGCTGGGTAGAATCGACGACGATACACCGGGGGGTGAACAGATGGCGGCACGTTCCTGGCGCCGTCGTGCGTGGGCGCTCTGGGGTGGGCTGGCCGGCATGGGTCTCATGCTGACGGCGTGCTCTCCCGAGGTGACGCTCGACGTCGATGTGCCGGAGCAGGCCGAGCAGGCGCTGCCCGACGACATGTCGGAGGAGCTGGACGAAGCCGTGCGCACGGCGATGGAGGCCACGGGCTCGAGTGGGGCCATCGCGGGTGTCTGGGCTCCCTGGAGCGGCAGCTGGGTCGAAGGGTTCGGCACCGACGCGACGGGGGCCGACGTCACGTCCGACATGACCTTCCGCATCGCGGACGTCACCCGCCTGATGACCTGCGATCTGCTCTACACGGTGGCGGGCGAGGGCGAGCTCGCTCTCGACGACCCCGTCACCGACTACGTCTCCGGGTACCCGAATCTCGAGGACGTGGCGCTCGTCGACCTGTGCAACGGCACCGGGGGCCTCGGGTCGTACACCCCGAGTCTCGTGGATGGATGGATCGAGAATCCCGACCGCGTGTGGGATCCCCTCGAGCTCGCGTCGTTCGGCCTGGGACAGCCGCGGTCGGCCGTGGGGTCGCAGTACCGCGACTCGGATGCCGGGTACGTGCTGATCGGCCTCGCGCTCGAACGCGCAACCGGCATGTCGGCGTCGCAGCTGTACGAGACCTATATCTTCGAGCCGCTCGAGCTCGAGAGCACCCTGCTGCCGTCGGCGACGGCATCCGTGCCGGGCGAGCGGCCGATGCACGGGGAGTGGATTCCGAGCGACGGGGACGGCGAGCTGCGGTGCGAGGAGCCCAAGGACGTCTCGCTCCTGTCGGCATCGGCGGGATTCACCAACGCCGGGGTCGTATCGACGGTTCCCGAACTCGGCCGGTACCTGCAGGCGCTGGGGGCCGGCGCATTCCAGGACGACGACCAGCCCGAGCGGTGGCAGCCGGCGCTGCCGGCCACCTCGAGCGCCCCGGCCTGGTACACGGCCGCGGGTGGCGGCATCATCGCGGGGCCGCTCATCGGTCAGAACGGGTCGCTGCCCGGCTACATGACGGCGGGATTCACGGATCCGGAGACGGGCCTGACGGTGGTCGTCACGCTGAACAACTCGACCACCGGGGCGAACGCCGCGGCCTACCTCGCTCGCCAGCTCGCGGCGATCGCCGCGGGAGCGCCGGCGGCATCCGGGTTCACCGACCCCGCGCTCGGGCTGCCCTGGACGGCGGAGCAGTACCGCGAGACCATCGCGGGCATCAACGTCTGCCGGTGACGCCGACCCCCGACCGTCGGATGCAGCGTCAGCGCGGATCGACGCCGTAGCCGACGAGGGTCTGCACGAGGTGCGGGGCGAGGGGCTCCGCGGTCTCGAGCACGACCCGCACGCGCGACCCCTCGTGGTCGACGGGGCCGAGTCGCTGGCCCCGCAGGTCGGCGATGGTCTGCCCTCGCCCGGGGCCCTGGGTGGTGTCGACGGTCACGGGAACGCGCGGGGCCCGCGATGTCACCGACCCGCCCGCTGCGAGGGCGGCCGCCAGGGGATCGTGCAGGGCGCAGCTGCGCACGCCGTAGAGCGGGCGGTAGAAGTCGAAGTAGTGGTCGAGGATGTCGCCGACCGCGCGGATGAACGCGCTCGGCGCGGCGGTGAGCGCCTCCCGGTCGGCGTCGGACAGGGTGTGCTCGAGCGTCACGTCGAGCGGAACCAGCGTGACGTCCCAGTCCGCGGCGAGCAGCGCGGCTGCCGCCTCGGGGTCGTTGTGGATGTTGGCCTCGGCGACGGGGCTGATGTTGCCCGTGCTGAGGGCCGCCCCGCCCATCGTCGTCACGTGGCTCACGCGGTGAGGCAGGGTGGGGTCGGCGGCGAGCGCGTGGGCGATGTTCGTGACGGGGCCGATGGTCAGCACGTGCAGGCGGCCGGCGTGACGGTGCGAGAGCTCGAGCAGCAGGTCGACGGCGCCCGCGGGGTGCTCCGCGCGGGTGGCTCGGGCAAGCTCGACCCCGCCGATGCCGTTCTCGCCGTGCACATGGGGTGCGCCCCCGCCGTAGCCGTGGCTCAGATGGTCGTGCGCGCCGGTGGCGACGGGGATGTCGTCACGGCCGGCGAGCGCGAGCAGGTCGAGGGTGTTGCGGGTCGCCTGCTCAGCGCTGGTGTTGCCGCTGACGGTGCCGATGCCGACGAGATCCACGCCGGGCGAGGCGAGCAGGTAGGCGAGGGCGACGGCGTCGTCGACGCCCGTGTCGCAGTCGAGATAGACGGGGACGGGGGTCGCGTGCGTCATGGGGGCCTTCCGATGGCGGGACCGACGACGCTGGCGGGCGCCCGGGAGCGGACGCACTATGCGTTATACCGCGTGGGAAGGGCCGCGGGCAATCCGAGCCGGCGCTCCGGCGAGCCGCGCGCCCCGGCCGCTCGTGATGGAATGAGCGCATGGCAGCGCACAGCATCCCGCCCCTGGTCGTCGTCGGCAGCATCAACGTCGACCTGACGGCATCCGTGGCACGCCTGCCCGGCCCCGGCGAGACGGTGCTCGGCGGCACACTCTCGCGTCAGCCCGGCGGCAAGGGTGCCAATCAGGCGGTGGCTGCGGCCCGGCTGGGAGCGAGCGTGCGCATGGTGGGCGCCGTGGGTGATGACGCGGACGGTCGGTGGATGCTGGAGAACCTGGCCGACACCGGCGTCGGCGTCGGCGACGTATGGCTGGGCGACGCGGCCACAGGAACGGCGCTGATCACGGTCGACGAGTCCGGCGAGAACCAGATCGCCGTGTGCCAGGGCGCCAATGCCGACGTCGGGCTCGACGGGGTGTCGTTCACCACGGACGAGGCGGTGCTCGTGCAGCTGGAGATCCCCCTGGCGACCGTGGAGATGCTTGCTCAGACGGTGCCGGGCTTTCTCGCCGTGAATGCGGCCCCCGCGACGAGCCTGCCCCACGTCCTCGTCGAGCGTGTCGACCTGTTCATCGTCAACGAGACCGAGTACGAGCTGCTGCCCGAGCTGCGCGACGCCCGGCTCGTCGCGGTGACGTATGGGGCAGCCGGCGCCGCGCTCGTCGAACGCGGCGAAGAGGTCGCGCGGGTGCCGGCGCCGAAGGTGCGCGCGATCAGCTCGGTCGGTGCGGGCGACGCCTTCTGCGCGGCGCTCACCCTTGCGCTGTGTGCACGCTGGTCGTATGAGGAGGCGCTCCGTGCGGCCTGCGCCGTGGGTGCGGATGCTGTGACCCACATCGGGGCGCAGCCGCCGCTGCGCGCGCTGGCGAGCTACCTCGGCTGAATCGGCGGTCGGCCGCGACCTATCGTTGGTCCTGACGGATGGGATGGTCATCGGGGACCTGGACCAGAACGATGCGCACACCATCCGGGTCCTCGATCCAGCTCTCGACGAGGCCCCAAGGCTCTTGTTCCGGCGGTCGAAGGATTGACACCCCCTCGGCGGCCAATCGCCGATGTTCCGCAGAGGTGTCGCGCACTTGGACCCAGAGCGAGAGGTTCAGGTTGGTGCCTGGCTTCGCTCGTCCCGACACTTCGAGGAACCCGCTTCCCAGGAAGAAGACCAGTCCAGGGTCGCCAGGGTCGCCGAACTCGCGGTAGACGGCGAGGCCGAGGAGATCTCGATAGAATCGGCGGCTACGTGCGGGATCCGTCGGGCGCAGGAGGATTCGGCTGCTCAACACTTCCACCTATCGATTCTGCCTGACGGCGATCACGACGTTGCCGATCTTTTGGCCGGTCTCGACAAAGCGGTTAGCCGCGACGATGTCCTCCAGCGGGTAGGTGCGGTCGATGACCGGCCGGAACGTCCCGCCGTCGAGGTGGTCGCGAATCTCCTCCACCACCGCCTGATCGTCCTCGGGGAACGGAAACACCACACGTCGGCGCCTACGTCGCATCATGCCGAGGAGCGACAGCGGCAGGTTCTGCCAGCCCGGCCCCAGTTCAGAGGAGACATAGACGCCGTCCGGTCGCAGAATCCGGCGGCACTTCCCGAAGGTGGACGTGCCGATTGCGTCGAAGACCACCTCGAACTGCTGCGGCAGACGGGTGAAGTCCTCGGTCGTGTAGTCCACGACGTGGTCGGCGCCCAGCCCCCGCACGAGGTCCGCGTGCTCAGCAGCGCATACCGCGGTCACCGTGACGCCCATAGCCGCGAGCTGCTGCACGGCGGCCGAGCCGATCCCGCCCGTGGCACCGTTGACCAGCACTCGGTCGCCGGGCTGGATTCCCGCGCGGCGGATCGCGGAACGGGCGTAGTGGAATCCCTCGGTCGCGGCGGCGGCCGTCGGCTGGTCCACTCCAGCGGGCACGGTGGCGACTGAAGCGTCCTGGTGCACCACGGCATACTCTGCGTGTGCTCCGAACCGGCCCTCGAGGTAGCCGAAGACCCGATCTCCTCCCCTGAACTGATTCACCTGCACGCCGATGCCGACCACCTCGCCGGCGAACTCGGTTCCCAGGATCGGCCGTCTGGGGCGGCGCAATCCGGTCAACAAGCGCATGAAGAAGGGCCGAGCGGCACGGTAGGCACAGTCGGTGCGATTGACGGTCGTCGCGTCGACCCGGATGAGCAGCTCACCCGCACCTGGCTCGGGCACAGGGACGTCGGTGACCGTGACGACTTCCGGTGGCCCGTAGCTGGTGTTCACCGCTGCTCGCACGTCGCCAGCCTACGGCGCCGGGTTGCGGAACCCCAGGTTCAGGCCGTCCGGGAAAGTCTCACGAACCGAGAGAAATCGCAGTGAGTAGTGGATGTCACTTCTCACGCAGGCTGGCACTGGTACCGGCGGATTCTCATCTCGTGGCACCGATGATTTCGTGCTTCAGCGAGCAGGTAGCGTCCGACTGCTTCTCAGCCTTGATGGCACTTCATTCGCCTTTACAGGCTGACGAGAGGTGAATCTTGATCGAGAGTCTTCGTGACACCAGGCTTGGTCAGGTCAGTGAGGCCAGCCCGGTCCGGACTGCTCGTAGGCGCGCTGCTTACGCCGCCGCTAGTGCTCGCGGTCGATGGGTAGGCCGTCCACGGCAGCGCGCAAGCGCCGGTCGCGGGGGTCGAGTTCCCCCGCGAAGGAAGTCGTTGCTGCTCTCAGCACTGTGACGTCCTCACGCAGACGCCGGCTCTTGGCCTTCGGGCGCTTGATCTCCGTATGCTCTTCGCTGGTCTGGCCCTCGCGGTCACCGGCGTCGATGTCAGCCTGCACCACCCAACGGCGCAACGACTCCGCATCGATGCCCTGCTGCTGCTGACGGGCGACAGCCGCGATGACCTTCGCGTTCGACGGGTAGTCCGCCCGATACTCTCGCACGAGCCTCACGGCTCGCTCCCGGAGCGCGGGATCAATCCTCTTTGGCATGATGACATCCTTCCAACTCGAAAAGGTGCGGCATCAAACCTGGCGCGGTTCATAGAGAGCTACCGCCAGGTCAGCCGTGAGGAGGCAGCGCGGCGCCACCACCTGCACTTGTCGGCATGCCCCCGGTTCTCAAGCGTCTTGAATCCTTCGGTACCGCGACAGCGCCCATGCAGCCTCCCATTCGGAGTATGAAGTCGAACCGCCGAACTCGGCGCTAGACAGATCTGCTTCCAGCTCGCGTTCGAACCGACTACCGGACTCAAGTTCGCGCAAGAGCTTCTCTGCCTCGAGAGACGGCCAATCAACGTAGCCCTCGTCACCAGCGGTGTAGAAGGTCGTTCGGTCCGGCGGAGTCAGCGCTGCGCGAGCACGCAAGCGCACGGGAAGGTCCGGATTCGAGGTGAAAAGGCGGCCGAACGCCACCGCGTCAACCTGACCCGCTTCCACCGCCGCTTCAGCCGACTCTGCCGTATAACGGCCCGCAGCGATGAGGCGCCCTGGATAGCGCGCGCGAATCCACGCCGAATCGATACCATCGGCGTGGCTGCGATGTGACTCGGATCCTGAGACGCCAGGCTCGACGACGTGAAGAAAGGCGAGGTCGAACTCAGCAACAACCTCGAGTACCCGGGCCCAGAGCACGTAGGGCTCCGAATCTTGCATGCTCTGAAACATGCTGGAGGGCGAGATGCGCAACCCGACGCGTTCCTTGCCGAGGGTACCCGTGACAGCCTCAAGCACCTCGCGAAGGAAGAGCGTCCGCGCCTCGACACTACCGCCGTATTGATCGGTGCGGACGTTGCTGCCGTCCTGCAGAAATTCGTCGATGAGGTAGCCGTTCGCGCCGTGCAGCTCGACTCCATCGAAACCGGCTCCGATAGCATTCTCCGCGGCGACAGCATAGTCGGACACCACGCGGGCGATCTCACCGGTCTCGAGCGCCCTGGGTACGGTCGACGGAATGATCTCACCGTCGAGCTCGCGATCCTTCTCGATCGCAATTGCGGACGGCGCCACGGCTGGTTCACCGCCCGCCTGCAGCAGCGGATGCGACGCCCGACCAGTGTGCCAGAGCTGCGCGACGATCAGACCGGCGCGCGCGTGCACGGCTTCCGTGACCGTACGCCATCTCGCGATCTGCTCGTCGGTCCACAACCCCGGAAGACGGCGATCTCCGATGCCTTCCGCGGAGATGCAGGTTCCCTCGCTGACGATGAGACCGGCATCCGCGCGTTGAGCATAATACAGAGGAGCACTGGCCGATGGCACCGCCTGAGGGTCAGCGCGTCGCCGCGTCAGCGGTGCGAGTACGACGCGATTGCGCAGCGCGAGATCTCCTAGTCGGGTGGGCGTGAACAGCCTCATAAACTCCTCCATTGCAGTAGAACGGCCGATTCCCGGGCAAAAATCACGGGTGCTGTCGACTAATCTTCGGGGCCCCTCGGTTGGATAATGTCTCATTCCGCTCCGGTACGAGGGCGTTCTGTGGCTTACCGAGCTCGGCCCGTTAAGCGTCACAATCGGATCGATAAAACCTGTCAACCGCCCTTCACGACCACCGCATCGACCGCCTGGACGGTTGGCTGAATAGCTCCGTCAGCAGCCAACAGCATCAGCGGGTTCACATCGAGTTCCGAAATCTGGAATCGCTCCTGGATGATGGCATCGCCCAGATCCACAGCGGCGGCAGCCCACGCCGCGATATCGACCGCCGCTTCCCCGCGGACGCCTCCGAGAAGCGCCGCGATCCGCAACCGACCGATAGCCCGCATCGCGTCCTCAAGTGAGAACGGGGGTAGGAGCACCTCGGCATCCGGTAGCGCTTCAATGTAAGTTCCACCTGCGCCGACCATCACCACCGGCCCGAACGACGGATCGAGGTGTGCCCCGAGCATTCCCTCGTGAATGCCTTTCACCATTCGCGCGATGATCGCGCCCTCGTTCGCGATCCCCTCCCGCTCCATGACGGTGAACATATCGGCGACGACGCGCTCGGCGTCGGCGACGGTGCTCACGCCGACCTTCACCAGACCGAGTTCGGACTTGTGGGTCACGTCAGATGAGCATCCCTTAATCACAACCGGCACGCCACCAAGCCTTTCGATGGCGCCCGCAACCTCGTCGGCGCTCGTGACGAGCGCATGCTCGACAACAGGGATGCCGATCTCACGCAGGAGGCCAAGGCTCTCAGCCTCATTCAACGTCCCTCGAACGGCAGATAAGGTCGGACGCACAAGCGGGCCAAGTGCCCGTGCCCGTGCCTGCTGAATAAGGGTGTGGTGCTTGAGGTACTGTGCAAGAGCGCGCACTGCTTCTGACTCGTCGGAGAATACGACCAAGCCGTGGTCCCTGAAAACCTGAGCGATCCTGTCCTGCGGAACTACCAAGACGAGCGGGATCTTGCTGTGCTTCTCGAACTCCGTTGCGTCCGCAGCGAACCGATCGACGTCATATCCGCGCCCCGACACAGGGATTCCGATCAGACACGCGTTTGTGGACGGATCGCGCCCGAGAACGGGCAGGACACGACCAAAAAGCGAGCTGTCAGTGAGGAGCGCTGCGGTGACATCGATCGGGTTGTTGACCGAAGCGAAGGCAGGTAAGGCCTGGGTGAGCTCCGACCGAGTGGCGTGGGAGAATTTCGCGAGTGGCAATCGGTGCGCGTCCGCGGCGTCCGCGGCCAGCACACAGATGGCACCCGAGTTGCTTACGATCGCGAGTTCATCGCCGACCGGCTTTACTGGTCGCAGGTAGAACTCGACAGCCGAGACGAGATCACGTGTGCTGCGAGCGCGCCAAATCCCGTGCTTTTCGAAGAAGGAATCGACAACGCGTTGCTCGCTGGCGAGAGCACCGGTGTGTGAAGCTGCTGCCCGCTGGCCGTCTTCACTGCGGCCGCCCATCAGCGCGATAACGGGTATATCGCGGTCAAGGGCCGTACGAGCCATTTTCACAAGAGCGTTCGGATCCTTGATGTCCTCGAAATAGAGTAGGAGTAGTTTCACGTCGGGGTCCGTCACTACTTCCGCCGCGAGTTCGGCAGCGCTGACATCGATGTCATTGCCGGTCCCGTGGGCATATCGCACTCCGATGCCAGCGTCTCGTAACAGTCCGTACGGTACGGAGCACAGCGCACCGCTCTGACTCACGATCGCCACCGGGCCATCCTCAGGTGGCTGCTCGGTGAACAGGGTCGAGAAGCTCAGCACGGCGCCGGTTGCGAAGTTGGCGAGGCCCTGCGAGTTCGGTCCGATGATCCGCATTCCCGTCCGACTCGCGGCGTCGAGCATCTCACGTTGCCAGGCCGCACCTTGCTCCTCGCCAGTCTCGCCGAAACCGGACGCCATGATGAGGCAGCCTTTTACCCCGAGTTCGGCGCAGCGCACCACCTGAGCGACAGCGTTCGTCCCGGATACCGCCACGATTGCAACGTCGGGAACCACCGGCAACCGATCGATGGAGGCGTAGGCCTCGATCCCCTGCACATTGTCACGAGACGGGTTGATGGGATAGATCTCGCCGTCGTATCCGCATTCGCGCATATAGCGAATCGGGCGACCGCCGATCTTGTCGGGGTCGTTCGACGCACCGATGACAGCAACGGAACGTGGGCTGTGAAAAAAGGACAAGGAACTCATTTGGACAATACCTCGCAGTACGGGAGCAGTTGACCGGCCTCATCTCCGACGATTGTCGTCTTGACCCGAGTCCCGATCGGGGTCCCGGGCAGGTACCGTGCCATGATCCTGATCCCGTCGTCGAGGTCAACAAGAGCGATACCGACAGGATCGTCCTTCCCGTCGACACGACGGTGGATCGTCGTTCCGGTGAAGATCGTCCCCAGCCCACTCGGTTCGAACAAGCTAACGTCTGCGCCGCACTTCGGGCATCGAAGTCGAGGCAGATACCAGCGGTGACCGTTCGCGCACTGTTGCGCGAGGAGACGGGGATCACCACTCGTCCAATCCGACGCGGGGGTCATGCCGTCGCCCCAATCGCCGTACGAACGTTGCTCGAGTGGCGACCGCCAAGAACGAGCGACACATGGGCCGACAGGACGCCACCGTCGGCATGCAGAAGCCCGAGGTCGGGGGATCTCTTGAGCTGGCGAACTCCTGCCTCACCACGAATCTGGGTCACGACTTCCGCCATGTGGGCCATACCACCGGCAACGCCCGAATGCCCGTACGAGAGCAAACCGCCGTGCAGGTTGAGTGGATACCGGCCCGTGGCGGAGAAGGCCCCTTCGTTCGCGCGTTTCCCCGCAGTACCCGGTTCGGCAAGCCCAATGGCCTCGAGAAGAATGGCGAGCGTGATCGTGAAGCTGTCGTAAATGCCGAAGACGTCGAGATCTGCGAGAGTGACACCGGCAGCTCTCATTGCCTGCTCTGCGCTTTCGCCCGCGCCGAAGCCGTCGAAGTCCGCCTCACTCACGTGCTGGTGCGGATTCGTCTGACCGATCCCGGCAACGGCGACGCTTTTGCTATTAGTGTCGCGGGACGAGATCACAAACGCCGCACCACCGTCCGAGATCGGGCAACAATCCAGGAGGCCAAGGGGTTCCGCAATAAGTCGTGCTCCAACAACATCCTCCACGGATATCGGTTTCGAGAACTGGGCACCGGGGTGGGACGCGGCGTTCTGCCGCATCTGCACTGCGAGTGGCGCCAAGGCTCCCCGCTCCAGTCCATGACGGTGGAGGTAATCGGAGGCCAGGAGAGCGTAGTAGGACGGAAGATTCGCGCCCAGGGCGACCTCGTGCGTTTCATGCCCGACCTGGGCGAGCGTCGAAATGGCGGTATCGCGGCTCTGACCGCTTGCGCGATCTTCTCCGCCAACGACGAGAACTGTATCCGCCGAGCCGCCTCGAACCAGCCGCGACGCTTCTGCAACCATCGCGAGCCCAGTGGCCCCGCCGACGTTCATGCCGAAGGCGAGCGCTGGACGGATGCCCAGGTACTCCGCAAGGAGATTGGCTGGCATAATATGGTTCAGTGTGGTGGCGTATCCAACGATCACGGCATCCACAGTGTCAGCGGCGATGCCCGCGTCATCAAGCGCAGCCGCCGCTGCCCTTGCCTGAATCTCAAGGGCGTTCTGCCCCGGAAGCCGGCCGAAGCGGGTCAGCCCCACGCCGTTCACGAGCGCAGCCCGCTTTGTCGTCTCGTCTCTCTCCGGCATGGTCATTTCACCTGTCTTCTGCGCCTCGCACATCGGGGATCGGGCTCGACATCAATCCGTAGCACGTGTCCCAGGGTTGGTCGTCCTTCCATTCTTGACGCCCATATGGTCGAGACGCTGTCCCATATTGCAACGCCGGCCGAGACAGCCGGAAACCCCGATGGCGCCTCACCGGCGATCGTCTCGAAATGGGACAACGATCGCCGCTCGTCCCCGCGCAGACTGGCTGTCCAGGGCCGTCGGGCGACTTGTCGCGCGGCCAGTCTCTACGAGAGAAGGGAACATCCGACGATGAGCAACGTCGCCACACGGCCGGACGTGATCGAGGTAGATGCGGTTGTGATCGGGGCCGGGTTTGCCGGTCTGTACTCCGTCCACAAGCTACGTAACGACTTGGGCCTAACGGTGCAGGCTTTCGACAATGCCGAGGAGGTAGGCGGGACCTGGTTCTGGAATCGCTATCCTGGCGCTCGATCTGACACCGAGGTCAACGCGTACTGCTACTTCTTCGATCGCGAGCTGTACGAGAACTGGCAATGGACCGAGCGCTACCCGCGGTACCCTGAGATCCGTGCCTACCTGAACCACGTCGCCGACAAATACGACCTTCGTAAGAGCTATCAGTTCAGCACCCAAATTGAGAGTGCGATCTTCAACGAGGACTCCAATCGCTGGATCATCACGACCGATAAGGGTCAAGAGCTCTCCGCTCAGTTCCTAGTCGAGGCGGTGGGTCTGCTCTCGGCGACGAACATTCCGGAGTTCAAGGGCCAAGATTCCTTCACGGGAGAGATCTATCACACGGCGCGGTGGCCGCAGGAAGGCGTCGACCTTTCCGGAAAGCGCGTGGCCGTGATCGGCACGGGCTCGAGTGGAATCCAGGTCATCTCCGAGATCGCTCCGACTGTGGAGCACCTGACGGTCCTGCAACGAACCCCGCAATGGGTTGTGCCGTCGCGGCATCGTCCCATCGACCCCGACCTCCTGCAGCGGATCCGGGAAGATTACGATGGGTACCACCACAGCTTGCTCTACTCCACGACGGCGTTCGGCTTCGAGGAGAGCGACATATCCGCCGAGAGCGTCCCTGAACCTGAACGGCTGTCGCGATTCGAGCAAGTGTACGAAGACGGCGGGGGGTTTCAGTACATGTTCCGTGCCTTCAACGACGTGGCGACTAGCCTCGTGGCCAATAAGGCCGCGACGGACGTCATCGAGAAAAAGATTCGTGAGACGGTCACGGCCCCCGAAGTCGCGGACAAGCTGGTCCCCACGGAGCTATACGCGAAGCGACCCCTCTGCTGCGACAACTACTACGAAACGTACAACCGAAGCAACGTGACGTTGGTCGATGCAAAGGAGAATCCCGTCCTCGAGTTCACGCCAAACGGCATCCTGGCAGGGGATACCGAGTACGAGGTAGATGTCATCGTCTTGGCAACCGGGTTCGATGCCGTCTCGGGCAACCAGCTGCGAATCTTCCAGCAGGGTCGGAATGGTTTGACCCTTCAGGACAAGTGGCGCGACCGACCCCACGCGTATCTGGGCATGACGACAGCCGAGTTCCCCAACCTGTTCATGGTGTACGGTCCGATGGGCCCGTTCACGAATCAGCCACCCGTTCACGAGGCGCAGGTCAACTGGATCGCCGACGCGATCAAGTACACGCTCGAATCCAGAGCGGAGACAATCGAACCCACGCGGCAAGCCGAAGACGAGTGGATGACACTGTGCGATGAAGGCGCAAACGCGACTCTGTTTCCCCAAGTCAACTCATGGATCAACGGTGCGAATGTCCCCGGCAAGCCCGTGGTGAACTACTTCTTCATGGGGGGCATGGCCGCCTACATGGGGCACATGATCGCGGACACTGAATCGAATTATCGAGACCACTTCGCGTTCCACGGTGCGAGGGTGTCAGCGTAGTCGAAAGTCTGGCGACAGGGCTTGCGGCCGCCCGGCGAGATCGCCAAGTCCTGTCGCCTTCGCTCTCGCGTTCTACCTGCCCAACTCGCCGGTTGGACCAGACTCAGCGAGGCTGGTGACCAAGACGTGATGAGATCCGAGCCGCTGACACTTGCAACGCTTCAGCGAGCTCCTCCTCGTGCTCGAGCAATGAGCCGAGCATCCCCGCCACGCTGAGAGCACCAACGGCCGTGCCACGTGCGTCAAAGATCGCAGCACCAAGTGCACCGATGCCCGGGGTGACGTCCTCCAAGCTCCGTGAGTAGCCCCGTTGCCGCACATCCTCGAGCCGTTCGCGCAACGACGACTCGTCGAACATCTCTTCCCCGGACGTATCGAGATTCCAAAGCGCGATGACGCCAGGGAGCAACTCCGTCTCCCGCGCAGCCAGCAGAGCTACTGGGCCCCCGCCAACGTGCAGCGGGAACGACCGACCAACATCGAGCGCCATGACACGCACCGGAGTTTTTCCCTCGATCCGCTCGATGCAGACTGCGCGGGTGCCATCGGCAACGACGAGATAAACGTCTTCACCCGTAAGAGCGGCGAGTTCCGACATGTCGTGGCTAGCCTCTGTCCTCAACTGGAGGGAACTGACCGCTACGGCGCCGAGTCGAAACACTCGCAAGCTCAGTCGATACCGGTCGCCGGTTCGTTCCAGCCAGCCAAGGACTTCGAGCGTCGAACACAACCGGTGAGCGGTTGTCCGCGTTAGGGAGGAGCGATCAACGAGTTGCGCGAGCGTCAGCTGCGGCTCTGCATGTGTGAATAGCTCAAGCAGACGCACGGCCTTCGCCACCGAAGCTACGTGGTTCTTCACGTCTAGGACGTCGCGTTCAGTAGGGGGCATGGGGCTCCATCGAGAGACCTTTGGCGGCGGGTGTCTTGACACATTAAACCGCATCCGACAGGATTGTCCGTATTCCGGAACTGCACTCCGGAATACGGACAATCGATCCCGACTGCGAATATGTAGGAGGAACACCTTGCCCGCGGAGCTAGGGGTCAACTTCCACTCGGCGCTGCCGAGTGGAAAACGCGTCGCGCTCGTCACCGGTTCCGCGCAAGGGCTCGGGCTTGCCGTCGCGCGAGCGTTCCTCAACTGCGGCTACCGGGTCGTTTTATCCGATGTCAACGAGGAATCGCTCATTGCGGCGCACCTCGACCTCCGCCAAGCGCACGAGGTAGACGTGATCGCCGCCGCTCACGCGGACGTGACGGATGACGACTCCGTATCCACCTTGGTTGGCCGCGTCGCAGACTGGGCGGGGCGGCTCGACGTACTTGTCACGAATGCGGGACTCATCATGCGTTCGCCCACCGAGGCCCTCGACTTTGCAGCTTGGCAGTCCGTCATCGACGTCAATCTGACTGGCGCCGTCCGGTGCGCGAAGGCTGCGTTTCCCATGCTGCGGGACTCGTCAGGGAGCATCATCAACATCGGATCAGTAGGCAGCTCGCTCGGGATGCCGCAGCGGGCTGCCTACAACTCGTCGAAAACCGCGATCATCGGCTTGACTCGTACTCTGGCCGCCGAATGGGGGCCCCTCGGCATACGGGTCAACGCTATCGCGCCGGGCTTTATCGATACTTCGATGATGCGATCAGGATTCGAGAAGGGCCTTCTGAACGAGGATTCCATCATCACGCGTATTCCCCAGCGACGGCTTGGGGCGTCCAGCGAGGTCGCTGGAGCTGCCGTGTTTCTCGCATCACCCGCCGCTTCGTACATCAACGGCGCATGTCTTCCCGTCGATGGCGGTGTAACGATCGACGGCACGTTCTTCTGATCTCCCATCACCAAGTGAAGGAACCAACATGACGAAAGCGGCCACGGAGGCCCAGTGCACCCCGTCAGAACTTGCTGACATCGCACATGCACTGCGGATGCGCATGATGCGCATGGCAGCGGGAAAGGGGGAGGGCTATATCGCTCAAGGCCTGGGCATCGCCGATCTGCTCACGGTCCTTTACTGGAGGGAATTGCGGTTCGACACAACCAGCCTCAACGATCCAAAACGTGACCGCTTCCTCCTATCAACCGGCCACTACTCCATCGCCCTCTACGCCGCACTCGCAGAGCTCGGTGTGCTATCCGAAGAGGAGACCGCGACGTACGCCCTCAATGGCAGCAACCTTCCCATGAGTACCTTCGACGAGACCCCGGGCGTAGAAATTACGAGTGGGAGCCTCGGACACGGACTCGGACAGGGGGTGGGAATGGGGCTCGGCCTCCGCCTCGACGAGTCAGATGCCGATGTCTATGTAGAGATCTCCGACGGAGAACTTCAGGAGGGATCTACCTGGGAGGCAGCAATGGCAGGCGCGAGCTTCAAGCTCGACAACCTCTGGGCCCTGGTGGACTGCAACGGCATCCAAGCCGATGGCCCTATGGTGCTCGACATCGAGTCGGTCGCTGAGAAATGGACCGCGTTCGGTTGGAACGCAGCGGAGGTAGCGGGCAACGACCTGGTTTCGATCGTCGACGCGTTCGATCGATTGCGCGACAGACCCGGGCCGAAGGCGATCATCCTTCGCACCACACCGGGTTACGGCGTGCCCTCCCTCGTCTCTAGGGAGCGCGCACATTTCGTCCGCGTCGCCGAGGACGAGTGGAGCGGCCTTACTCAAGAGCTGGAGGACAATCGTGAACAACGTCGGTAGCCGCGCGGGTGGAATGGGCGAGCTGGCCGAGGTGACTGGTCCCTTCGAGGTCGCACCATTCGGCAAGACGCTGGCCGAACTGGGTGCCTCGATGCCTCAGATCGTCGGCATTACCGCCGACATGGGTCGTTACAGTGATATCCACCCCTTTCGAGATGCCTTTCCGGATCGCTTCTTCAATGCCGGCATGGCGGAACAGGACACGATCATGATCGCGGCGGGCCTCGCAAAAGTCGGGAAAGTCGCCTTCGCCGCAACGTACTCAGCGTTCCTCACGAGGCGTGCTCTGGATTTCATGGCCATCTCCTGCGCCCACTCGCGCGCGGATGTGAAGGTCATGGCTGGCTCTCCAGGTCTCGTCAATCCGTATGGAGGCACGCACCAGGCTCTTGAGGACCTTGCCGTCATGCGCGCCATACCCAATATGACGGTCATCGATCCGTGCGATGCCACCGAACTAAAGCAGGTAGTCCACGTTGCCGCTGAGACGCCGGGCACGTTCTACATTCGCAACCTGCGCGGCAAAGTCCCGGTGGTGCTCGATGAGCATTATGAGTTCCAGCTCGGAAAGGCGGCAATGTTGCGCGAAGGCACCGATGTAGGGATCGTATCTACCGGTTTTATGACCGCCCGCGCACTTGATGCGGCTGATCGTGCCGCGCGCGTCGGCGTCTCCGTCGGCGTACTGCATGTGCCGACGATCAAGCCGTTCGATGTCGAGAGCGTCCTGACTTTCGCGTCGACGGTCAAACGACTGGTAACCGCCGAGAATCACCTCCGCACTGGCGGCCTTGGCACCCTTGTGCTGGAGTCGTTGTTCGATGCAGGCGAGGCGAAACCGACGATTCGGATCGGGCTCGGCGACCGCTTCCATCCATGTGGCTCGCAGGACTACCTTGACAGACTGTACGGCCTGGACACGAACGCCATCACGGATGCCGCCGTGACCGGACGGTGGAACTATTGAGCGTCCGCACCTTCAGCGCACCACATAGGTACGTGCAAGGTCCTGGTGCGATCCATGAGGTCGGCGCGCTGAGCGCACTGCGTCATCAGCGCGCCGCGGTGCTGATAGACAGCACGATCGCCGACCTCCTTGAACAACCGCTCACCGCCAGCCTCGGACAGGCGGGGGTCGCGACGTCGGTCGCACGCGTGTCCGGCGAGGTGACGGAGAACACGATGGCGACCCTGGCGGAGAGCGTCCGCGCGCACGCGCCTGACGTTGTCATCGCGGCGGGTGGCGGGAAGACTCTCGACATCGGCAAGGGCGTGTCCATGCTCCTTCGGGTTCCTGTGATCACGGTGCCGACGATCGCGTCAAATGACGGGCCGACGTCTCGGCTCATCGCTCAATACGATGAGCAGCACCGCTTGATCGACACACCAACACTCACGCATAACCCTGAGGCCGTCGTCGTCGATTCCTCGCTTGTGTCTGCCGCCCCCGCTCGGTTCCTTCGCAGCGGAATCGGTGACGCGCTCGCAAAGAAGTTCGAAGTGCTTGGAACGGTGAGGGCGCAAGGCCAGACGTCGCATGGATCGCTATCGTTCCGACTCCCGGTAACGATAGCGTCAGAATGCTTCGAGACGATCCTGCGTGATGGCGTAGCCGCAGTGGCCTCGCTAGGAAGAGAACGGGTAAGCGAGGAACTTGAGAACGTCATCGAGGCGGTCGTCCTCATGTCGGGACTCGCATTCGAGAATGGTGGCCTCTCAGTGGCTCACGCGCTCACTCGTGGGCTCATGATCACCCCGGGAGCCGACCGACACTTGCACGGCTACCACGTCGCGTACGGCCTCCTGGTTCAGCTGCAACTAGAAGGGGAACACATCGAGATCGCACGACTGCGAGCGTTATATAGGGAGCTGGACCTGCCATGCTCGCTAGCCGACCTTGGCGCGAACTCTGATCCCGACGTTTTCGCGCGGATAGCACGCGCGACGCTCGTTGCCCCTCACTCACGACACATAGTTCCAGCGCCCACCGAGCCCGCTCTAATCAAGGCGATGTGTCGACTGGAATCAGAGCACCGTTGAAGAACGTTTCCGGGCGCCGGTGATTCCACGACTCAGCGTGCGGTCCCAGAACACCCACTCGAGCTCGACGACGAGCTACGCGTCGCTGACGGCCTGCGCTGACTCCGACCGAGACTTGAATGCGTAGTGGCCGGACGGGGCGATCGGTACGGCGTGCTCGCTCGGTGAGCACCCGGCAGATCGCCTCCGTTCCGAGCCGAGCACGGCGAGCGTCGATGAACTGAACTACCACCGCAGTCGCGGGTCGAGCTCCCGCGCGAAGAAGGAGGACGCCGCCAACAGAATCGGCGGATTCAACCGGTGGTCACAACGAATTTTGTGAACTCCTCCGATGGTGTCATGTATCCGAGGGTCTTGCGCGGCCGGCCGGCCGTTGAGAGAGGCCTGAATCGCGGTCTGAATCGCCCCGGGTGTCGTGGAGGGTCTGATTCCCCGAGAGGATGATGACTATGCCAGCACCGAGGAAGTATCTCCCGGAGCTTCGTGAGCGTGCGATGCGGCTTGTTGCCCAGGCCCGGAAGGAGGATCCGGAGCTGTCGTTGAACGCGGCGGTGATCCGGATCGGGCAGCGTGTCGGGGTCAATCCCGACACGCTGCGGGGCTGGTGCAAGCAGGCTGAGATCGATGCGGGCGAGCGTCCCGGGACCACGACGAGCGATGCTGCTCGGATCAAGCAGCTCGAGGCGGAGAACCGCGAGCTCAAGCGTGCCAACGAGATTCTGTTGGCGGCGTCCTCGTTCTTCGCGCGGGAGCTCGACCCGCGACTGCCGTGGTAGTTCAGTTCATCGATGATCATCGTGACCGTTTCGGGGTCGAGCCGATCTGCCGGGTGCTCACCGAGCATGCCGTGCCGATCGCCCCGTCTGGTTACTACGCGTTCAAGAAGCGACCCGCATCCGCGAGAGCGGTCGCGGACGTGGAGCTGGTCGTCGAGATCGAGCGGGTGTTCTGGGACCGCACGCTGGGTCGCGGGATTAGCGGCGCCCGGAAGGTTTGGCGGTTGCTGCAACGCGAGGGCGTCGTGGTGGCCCGCTGCACAGTCGAACGCCTCATGCGCCAGCAGGGGCTGCGTGGGATTCGGCGCGGGAAACAGTTCGTCACCACAAGAGCTGACGGCGCTGCCTTCCGTCCACCGGATCACGTGGAGCGCTGCTTCCGCGCGGACCGGCCGAATGAGCTCTGGGTCGTCGACTTTGAGCGCCACGAGGCGCTCTTGAACCTTGCGGTGGTGAAAGGACACCGCTCGACGCCTGTCGCAGCAGGCGTGTGATA